>DATEUD010000131.1:0-4931 GCA_035283265.1 Nitrososphaera sp. | reverse complement strand
ATGGGTATGCGACTATTATGCCGAGCGAGCAGAGGCGTTTTTGCGCGACGAAATAATCCCGACTGAATTTCGCAAGAGCTTTGTGTCGTTTGAGCCGCTCGGAGTAGTAGCTTGCATCATGCCATGGAACTTTCCTTTCTGGCAGGTCATGAGGTTTGCAGTGCCGGCACTAACAGCTGGCAACGTGGGCGTGCTAAAGCATTCCAGCGTCTGCCTTGGCAGCGCGCTAAAACTCGAGCAAGCCTTCAGGGACGCCGGGTTTCCGGAAAATGTGTTCCAGTCAGTCATCGGCGACTACCGAGTCGGCGAGGCACTTGTGCAGGCAAACATCGACGCCGTGTCTGTCACGGGAAGCGTCAACACCGGCAAGCGCGTCGCCGAGCTTGCTTCACAGGGTCTCAAAAAGTTTGTGCTCGAGCTTGGCGGCAGCGATCCTTTCATTGTGCTGGAAGATGCAGACCTCAACCAGACCGCGTACATGGCGACGCAGTCAAGATTGCTGAACACCGGCCAGAGCTGCATAGCGGCAAAGCGCTTTATCGTGGTAAAGGAGGTTGCCGACAAGTTTACGAAATTGTTTGTTGAAAATACACAGGCCGAAGTCGTGGGAGACCCGCTTGATTCCAAGACCACTGTGGGGCCGCTTGTCAGGGACAACCAGAGGCAGGCGCTTGCCAAACAGGTAGAGGACGCAAGGGTCAAGGGCGGCAGGGTGCTTACGGGCGGCCAGCCCGTGAAGCGTGACGGATTCTTTTACGAGCCCACGATAATCACAAACGTGAACCATGAAATGGATGTGTTGAGAGAAGAGGTCTTTGGTCCAGCCGCTCCTGTAATAGTGGTGAACAACGATGAGGAAGCGATAATGGAAGCCAACAACTCGGAGTTTGGCCTTGGTGCAAGCATATGGACAAATAACATCGAGCGTGGCATAAAATTGGCGCGCCAGATCGAAAGCGGCATAGTATCTGTCAATGAAATGGTCAGGTCTGATCCAAGGCTCCCGTTCGGCGGCATAAAGAAATCCGGCATTGGCAGGGAGTTGTCGGAATTTGGCATCAAGGAATTCGTCAACATCAAGTCTATAGTTGTTAAGGACATCACCAGCAAGCTGCTGGTCGAATAAGAAAGCTCAGACGCCAGGCTTGAGCCTGGTTGCCATCGCCAGCCTTGCATTCGATGCCGTTCTCCGAGGTTCAAGCAGTCTACGACCAGTGGGTCTGGATATTCAAGGGCGAAGAGCCGGTCAGAAAGCTGCTGGAAAAGGCAGTCGGCCCCAGATACATGCACCTCCTGTAAGACATCAAGAGAAACGACCGCGTGCGGATGTGGAACGCATTCTACAGCATGACAAGCAGGACAGCGGTCGCCGTCTAGGGATTGATTACTGCCCTTCCAATGATCTTACCGGACTTTAGCTCTTCTAGTGCGCCGTTTGCCTGGTCAAGCGTGAATTTTCTCGACACAACTGACTGTATCTTGTTCATTCTGGCAAGAGCCACCAGCTCTACCAGATCAGCAAACTTGCCGGTGTAGGCGCCAGTAAGCGTGAACGCGCGCAGAGGCACGAGCGGGAGGTTCAGCTCGAGCGACCCTCCAAACAGCCCGACCATCACCAGCCTCCCCCTCTTCCTCAGCATGTTGATCGAGTTTGGCGCGGTCTTGGCATTGTTCACAAAGTCAATCACTGCCTCGGCGCCAAGGTTGTTCGTGATGTCCTTGACTCCCTTGACAGAATCGCCGGCTCCAGAGTTAATGAGCACGTCGGCGCCTAGCCTCTTTGCCTCTGTCAGCTTTTTGTCGTCAATGTCTACTATTGCAATCTTTGCGTTTGTGATCGCCTTGGCAACCTGCACAGCCATAAGCCCGAGGCCACCTGCACCGACTATGACAAGCGTATCGCCTGCCAACGCGCTCGCCTTCTTTACCGCCGTGTATGCAGTGAGGCCCGAGCAGGCAAGCGACGCGGCAGAATTGGGGTCGAGCCCCTGCAACTTGACAAGGTACTTGTGGCTTGGGACAAGCACCATCTCCGAGTAGCCACCGTCCTGGTAGACGCCCAGACTGCGCGGGGAGTCGCAGATGTTTTCCTCGCCTACCCTGCATGCCGGGCACGTGCCCTCGCCAATCCATGGGTAAGCCAAAACCTTGTCGCCTTTGGCAAAGCCGGTGACCGACTCACCAATTTCTTCAATCGTTCCGGCAATTTCGTGGCCGGGAGTAAGCGGGAACTTTACTCCACGGTCTTCAACTTTCATAAACACGCCCTGCGGTCCGGCGTACCCGCCTTCCCACAGGTGCAGATCACTGTGACATACGCCTGCACTTTCGACCCTTACAAGGACCTGATCGTTCCTTGGCCTTGGAACGTCGACATCCTTGATCTCAAGCGGCTCCTTTGTTTTTATTATCCGTGCAGCCTTCATATCGTGGGAGTATCGCAAGCTCATTATTAATAGTTAGCAATGTGAAACGCTTTAATTGAAATTCTGACAAGAAGAAGCGATGTTGTTCAGCCCTGTAGTAGCAGTACTCGCTGCAATAAGCGTCGTGGGCGCAATCGCGATCCCATTTGGCGACCCACAGTTCCTTGACCGGGCAGTCGCACTCGAGCTGTCGTTCATTGCGCTAGCTGTCCTGATCTACAGGGGATTTCGCAAGGCGCTGTATGCATGCGTGCCGCTGGCCATTCTTGTGATGGTCGGCAATTCGCTTGCGCCGCCGCATGTCGAGATAATGGCCACGTTCTCAAAGCCGCTCAACGCGGTGGTGTTGATAATCGGCGGCTATATTTTGCAGGCAGCATTGATTGGCACGACAATTTACGAACTGGCAAGGGCGCGCCGTGTTTTGCAAAAGGCAAGCTAGCTAGCCCCAAGGATGTTTTTCTTTGAAAGAGCCTTGTCTAGCTGCTCTTTTGTCATCAGCTTTTTACTCAGAACCAGCTCGCGTATATTCTTGTTCGTCTTGAGCGACTCCTTGTATATTTCGGCTGCCTTCAGGTAGCCGATGTAGGGATTGAGCAACGTGACCAGCACCGGGCTTTTCTCCATGTACGACTCCAGCCTATCCCTGTTTGCTTCAATGCCATCCACCATGTTGGCTGCAAATATCGGCAGGAAATTCTTTAACATGTCAGTTGAATCAAGCACACACTTTAGCATGCCCGGTAGCATCACGTTCAGCTCAAACTGGCCCGCCTGCGCGGCCATCGCGACTGAAACGTCGTTCCCGATTACGATAAAGCACACCATGTTGAGGCACTCTGCAAGTGATGGGTTGACCTTGCCCGGCATTATAGACGAGCCGGCATGCACGGCCGGAATCATGATTTCTGCAAGGCCGGCCGTTGGGCCCGAAGCCATGAGCCGGATGTCATTTGCCATCTTGTTGAGCTCTATTGCAAGGTTGCGCAGCGCCGACGAGCAGCTGGTGACATCGAGCTTGCTCTGGAGCGAGTAAAACATGTTGCCAGACGGCTTCAAGTTCAGCCCGGAAATTTTTGAAAGGTTTCTGATCGCGATTTCCCTGTAGCCTTTCGGGGCATTGGCGCCAGTCCCAACCGCCGTGCCGCCAAGACCGACGTAGCGGAGGCCGTCCATCGACTGCACAAGCATGGCTCTTGCCTGCCTGAGCGAATAAGCGTACTGTTCAAATTCCGCGCAAAGCGTTACCGGGATCGCGTCCATCAGGTGGGTCCGGCCTATCTTGGCAATGCCGGAGAACTTTTTCGCCTTATTTTGCAAAGATGCTATGAGCTTGTCAAGGGAGACGATAGTCTCTTCCGTGTTGAGCAGGATTGCGACATGCATCGCAGTCGGGAAGGTGTCGTTGCTTGACTGTGACATATTGACATGGTCATTCGGGCTTACGATTTCATAGCTGCCCTTTTTCTTGCCGAGGATCTCAAGCGCTCTGTTTGCAATGACTTCATTGCTGTTCATGTTGAACGCGGTGCCGGCGCCGGAATTGATCGCGTCCACGACGAACTGGTCGAGCAGCTTGCCTGACAATATTTCGTCACACGCCCTTACTATCGCCCTGGCTTTAGCAGCGTCAAGCGCTCTTAGATCCCTGTTTGCGAGCGCGGCCGAACGCTTGATCATGACGTATGCCCTTACTAGGTTGGCGTGTGCTTTCTGGCCTGTCACCTTGTACTGGTTGATTGCACGCGCCGTAAACGGGCCGTAGTAAGCGCTGGACGGGACCTTGACCTTGCCGAGAGAATCCTTGTCAATTCTAAACGACATCGCCGGATGCCACTACAAAGTGGGCCGTAATAAATTAATCGACCAATCTCACGATATTATCCTGGCAGGGGCGAGCCCTTCTATCTGCATAGCGTCAGGGCGCGATATGCTTGCGCCGTGCAGCGCAAGAGGGTTTTCGCCCGCGGCAGGGGTGTTCTGCACGGGCACGGCAGGCTGGAACCTGACCAGCTTGGAAAACACTATCTTGCCGTACCAGTTGTTCTCAAGGCAGAGGTTTTTCTCCTGCTCTTCCAGCCCGTCCAGCGCAACAAACCTTTCGATCACACCCGAGCCAGCGAATGCGTCCTTTCTGACAAACAGCACCCGCGTTCCCTGCGACCAGTCGCGCTTTATGCCGACGTAAAAGGAATGTTTGATGAATAATTGCCTTTCAAGCTCTTCCCTTGATATTCTCAAGATATAGCTTGGGGGCTCGCCAGACATCAGGGCTTTTGCTTTGAGGTAATTATAAAACCATTTTTGTTGTCAACAAACATTATATTACTAAGGAAAGTCCTCCAGCAACTTAGAGTTGCCGCTTTCAACCTAGCCATGCCGCCGGCCATAATAATGTCGATTGCTAGCAGACGAATAATAGAAAATAGTTAAATAAAGATTAAGGCTCAAACTCTGTGCGCCAATCAGTCATGAAATCCAATTTCAAAAGTAGACAAGGAAATA
>DATEUD010000130.1:0-6512 GCA_035283265.1 Nitrososphaera sp. | reverse complement strand
AAATCTCTATCGCGTCCTTTTTGTCAGCTCTCTTGATCAGCTTTGAAAATTCGTCGACCCTGATCCCGAACTTTACCAGGCTGTCGCACTCGTACGTTTCAAACGCGTGGTTGGGCCAGTGTATGTCGATAAGTGCAATGTGGGACGGGTCCATTCCCCTGAAAGAGATGCCTTCGGCGGACGCCTCAAACGTTGCTTCGTCAACAAGGGTCGAGATAGCAGAGGCAACGGCCTTCCACTCTTCGGGAGACTTGCTCCTAGCTACAAATACCAAATTGACTTATGTGGCTGCTACATCCAATTTTAAAGATATCGGCGACCTACCTGCTATGCGTAGTTGCGCCACGTGTGGCTGCACTGTGTGCACCTGTAGAATTGCGTGGTGGCTTCGTCTGCCGACCTCGTCTGCAGCATCCACCAAAACGCCGTGCCGTTCTTGCACTGCGGGCACTCGATGCTGGTCGTCGGAAGCGTGTCGATGGTCTCCCCCTCTATCACCTTGAGCGAAGCGTCGGACCCTGCTTTCTTTTTGTCCTCATGTTTCTTGCTCTTTTCTTCCTGTCCCTTTTTGGCCTTGAAGCCACACTTTGGGCATTCCACTATTTCTTCGCCGGGCGCGGGCCTCAGGCGTGTTTCGCACTTAGGACAGAAACGCAAGGCGGAAAAACCCCGTTACTTTTTGAGGGCGGACTTGATCATGCTGAAAAGTTCTTTGGAATATTCATGTGCTGAGGCCGAGGCGTCCTGGATGACTTCCATCGGGTCCTTCCTCTTTGTAGTCACTCTCATCTGGTAGTCCTTGGATAGCGGGTGCTTTTGGATGACGCCGGCAAAGTCCACGCTCTTTTCCTTCAGTAACTCATGCTGGACGATGTACAAGATAGAAATATCCTCTTCATGTATTTTTAGCTCAATCTCGTTATCCTTGACGTTAGTAATTTCTGCAAGCATGAGTTATACAGACAACTACTTATTGAGGATATAAATGATACCATCCAGACAAATGACGGACAGTTTCATTGCCGGCGCAAACCTTGTAAAGGCACAGGACAGCGTAAAGTTCGATCAGCCGCTCACCCTGAGCCTCAGCTTCAAGGTGGAAGGCGCGATAAGGGTAGTGTTTTCGCAAAAGAACTGGGAGCGTGCCTACAACAAGCATGACAACGGTTTTCGGTTGACTGTTGAAGTTGATCTGAAATCGGGAAGAAAGACTATCATGCCGATAAGATTTGTAAGAAAGGCCGCGCTGTTCTGGACACGCAACCCCAAGATACCGTACAGGATCTGGGTGTCGATAGTCAAGGACGACGCGCCGTTCTACCCGCTAGCTGAAGAGGAAGCAAAGTCAATCCTGTTCGACGTTAACAAGGTCATCGAGCTGAGCGGAAGCGATCTCGACTCTGGCACCCACAAGCTTTACGCAGACATTCGCGTGTCATGGGGCAAGCACGACTACACTGAGCCCGCAGAGATCAAGGGCAGGTCGAACGAGATAGAACTGATGCGCATAGCTGCCTGACACTCAAACCCCGATGATTTATAAGATTATAACGCGTAAGAAAGCCAATGCAGGCGAACGTACCCGGCAAAGACGCCGAGCTTTACACGGCGTTGCCAAACGGCAGGATCAAGTGCACAGCGTGTGCAAGGCTTTGTGAGATACCGGAAGGCAAGATCGGGCTGTGCGGCATTAGGGGTGTAATGAACAATAAATTGCGATTATTCGTTTATGGCAGGGTGATCGCCGGCCACATTGATCCTATTGAAAAAAAGCCGGTGACCCACTACATGCCGGGAACCGACATTTTCTCCATAGCTACAAGCGGCTGTAACTGGCTTTGTAAATACTGTCAGAACTATGACATTTCCCAGAGGCGTAAGGTGGAAGGCACTGAGATGACCCCGGAGCAGGTCGCCGAGACCGCTGCTTTCTACAGCGCGCAGGGGATCGCCTACACCTACAACGAGCCATCTATTTTTATCGAGTTTGCGCGCGACTGCGGCATCGAGGCGCACAAGCGCGGCATCTTTAACATCTTTGTGTCAAACGGCTACGACACGCCCGAGTCTGTCAGCATGATGAGCCACTTCCTCGACTGCATTACCGTTGATTTCAAGGGCAGCGGCGAGAAGAAATTTGTAAGGCGCTACATCGGCATTCCCAATTCAGACCCGATTTTTCAAACGCTTAATGAAGTCCGCGACAGGACAAAGATCCATGTCGAGATTACTGACCTCATAGTGCCGCAGGTGGGCGATGACCTTGACGCAGCGAGAAAGCTGTGCAGGTTTGTCCACGACGAGCTTGGCCCGGACACGCCGATACATTTCTTGCGGTTCCACCCCGACTACAAGATGATGGAGTTTGACAGCACACCTGTCGAGACGCTGGAAAAGCACCATGCAATAGCCAAGCAGGAAGGCCTGAAATACGCGTACCTCGGCAACGTGCCGGGACACCCGCTGGAGGATACGTACTGCCCCGAGTGCAAGAATGTCGTTATCGGGCGCTATGGCTTTGCCGTCGAGTCGTGGAACCTTGATAGCAACAACTGCTGCAAGAACTGCGGCTACCCCATACCAATAATCGGCAAGCTCCGCAAGGCAAGAAAGAATCCGTTCCAGTTTGTTCATTAAGTTAAAATTGCGCCCTGACAGGGAACCTTTTCATCGGGGTCGTTGTCTAGCATGGTATGATGCCAGCCTTGGGCGCTGGAGGTCGCTGGTTCGAATCCGGCCGACCCCACCATTTTGTACAGCTTTACTGCTTTTGAAAAGCTTCCAGAATGATGCAACCATGCGGCTGCGTCAGGCAGCTTCTGGATGCGAGCTTTCGGATGATGCCCTGCCATGCGAGCGTTTCCTTGCCGCCCTTGAGCCAAACAGGATGGCAGCGAGGAAGGCAAAGATGCCTCCTACTATGGCATAAGTCATAACCGCGTCGGCCATAGCATCAATAGGCGATTGCCGAAATTAAAGTTATCTTTTGTTGATTCTTTCCGTGTTGTATTCCTGTGCTAAAATATCCGTGGTTGACCATTCCCATCTCAACATGATTTTCCTTGTTATAATGCGCTGGCTTCAAACAATACGGGCAAGAATTTCTCGTATCGACCACAACCACATTTTCGAAGGATTTCGGCGTGATTTGCCAGCGAATATCAAATTCTCTATAGCAATGTTTGCAGGTTATAGCATACGCTGGGCTATGGAAAAATGAAAAAGAAAGGAAAAAGGGGGTTTTAATCCCACTTGCTCCACGCGGCCATCCATCTGTATGTCCACGTGTTAAGCTTCGCACCCAACGCAGCAATCGGCACTGTCAGCACCGCTGATGCTCCCGAGCCCAAGGCTACAGGACTGTTGTAGAACTTACCTACCTGAGGCTCGATCGGAGTCATGTATGCAGGCAGTGTCGGTCTAGGATACTTGAATGCTACCTCTAGCGGGTCCCTTACGAGCAGCAGGTTGACCATGTTGAACAGTGGTAACGACAGGCCAACCAGTGATCCACCGATGAGGATTGCAGCGTGCTTGTTCCGCCTTGTAGCCCAGTATGTGAGATCCAACAGCATTGCTGAAGGTATCCAAATCGGAACCACAATGAAGTCATACGGATAGCCCAGTGCAAACCATGCACCCTTTGCGACCCATGTGTAGATTGTCATGATTGTGGCGTAGTATGTGGCCGTTCCAGGTACTCCTGTGAAAAGCATGTAGTATATCGCGCCTACCGCAAGCATCGTCGATTGCGAGACCGAGAATACTACGAAGGAGGTCCACATCCAGTCTGTGTAGAAGATATAGTCTCCTGCGTTGATGGTTAGCAGCGTGCTGTTTACAGCAACCACTACTATGAACAAATAGTGCGTTGTACGTCTAAGCCAGACCATTATCTACCCAGACAGAGACGTAGTATATTAATTTTTATGCCACGTCCGAGTCGGGGCGATATTCGGACTTTGGCATCAAGACATGCCGTTTGCGAACAAGTTAGGCGTGGGCAAAAGCATAGTTTGGGTAGGGGAAAATCAAAAACAAAAAGAGGAAAGGGGGACGTTTACGCTTTGATTGGCTTCTCGTGGGCTACCTTCATTATGAAGAAGAAGCCGAGAGACTCAATCACGGTCAGGACAGAAAGCGCGTACATGCCGCTTGTTAGCGGGTATGCCCATGGGTAGACTGAGACGCCTACATAGACTCCGCCTGCGGTTGCAGCCCAGCACAGCGCAAAGCCAATGATGTAGATGCTGTTCATGTTCTCGACTCTGCGACCAATCATACGCTCAACGTCGTCGCGGCCACCTTCGCCCCCACCGCCACCGCTCCTCTTACCACCACTTCCGTATCCCTTTGGTAATGTCATTTGCTATACAATCAGAATATGCCTTTTTAAATATTTCTGTTAGGCATACTGGCAGTATTGGCGAAAGCGGAATTCGTCGTCAAAAAATGAAAAAAGAAGGGCTAGATAGCGCCCTTTGCGCCAAACAGGCTGCCCAGGCCAGTGCCTCTTGCCCTGGTCATGACAACAGCGAGTCCTATTACGGCCGCTGCGACTATTGCAGCGCTCACCGGGAACTCGGGGACGACTACTACGTCAAAGTCTACGCTTTCGGTGAACGTTCCTCCGCCAGCAGGCTGGCCGTTGACAGTATTGATGGTGACCGTGATCGTCGTTCGGCCGGCGGCGTCAAACTGGACTTCATGCGTTCCGGTGCCAGACTGAGCGGCTGCGTTCTGGTTCTTGAATTCCTGGACGACTGTGCCATTGGCGTTCTTGACTGTAAAGTCATAGTTCGCCCTCTCCAGCGGGAACCCGGTACTGTCCGACAATGTCACAGTGAAGGGCACATTTTCGCCCGGCTTGATTTCGGCTGGTTCCCAGTCTATCCTGATTTCGTAGGTTCCCCTGCCTGTTATTTTGATCAGAGGTGGCGTCGGCACTTGCTCTTCACTTGTTGGAGCTTCTGGCTTGCCCGTGCCCGTCGCTAAAAGCTCAAATGAATACTGTATTGGTGGGCTGCCTGTTGTAACATCGGCATATGTTTCTGCCTTAATAGGGAATGGGAATTCATTAAGTATCCATACCTTGTTGTCAACGCCTTTGTGCCACATAACAAGCGTTGTTTCATACGTGCCGGCAGGTACTGTAATTGTTTCTTTGCCGCTGGGGATAATAGGAGAGCCACCTATAGAGGCGGTTTGACCCCAATTAACACCAGTCAGCGATTCGGGGTCGTACTTTGTTGTAACTCCATCAAGCCAGTGAAGAGAGCTCTTGTATCCACTAATGTATTTGCTCAATTCGGCCGGAACATCAACGCCGGGTGCAATCTCGCCCATGTTGTCTGCAAGCTTAAGGGTTCCCTGTATGACCTTGCCTTGATCAACCACAAATGTTGGCACGATCCAATCGCCATCCTGATCTTGCTCTTGGAAGTATAGCATCATTTCAAAAGGCCGCCCGCCATTTGTTAGCTCTTCTTGGATTCTGTACTTTACGTACATGTCCTGCTTGACACCTTCACCGGGATACCAAAGATCGTCTCCCTGTGCGAAAGCGCCGCTGCTCAGGGCGACGGACAAGGCTCCGAACACGAGCAGGGAAGCTACCAATGCAAAGGCGGAGAATCTGGAACTCATTAATAAAAATAAGAATGTGGCAACTGATAAATGTTTATTCTATAGGTAAACAAATAAGTAGAGCAAGGAAAAGAGTTCTATACAAATGTGCAATTGCCCCAAGGTCACATTTTATGAAGTGGATTTCAAGATGGTCGGCATGAGGGTCATAGCCAACCACAAAAACTGTGGCGACTTTTTGAACGAGGACCAGTTCTCCGCGTTCGAGAAGGAGCTCACGAAATACTGGGGCTTTGAGGAAAAGAAAGAGTAACCGCCTTTATATGCTGAAGAGCCGTGTTGTTTAAATTCACCAACCCTGCCTGCTTGCCTGCCGTGCGCCAACTTTATTAATGCCGGTATGAAATGCGTTGTAGGTAGTTTCGGATGACCAAAATGTTAAGCGTGAATATCGACACGTCAGGTATAGATGCGACTGAAGCCAAGGAATGGGTTAACGAGCTTGCAAATGTCTATGCAGATATGGAGATTTCAGACGTGAACGTTTCAGGCAACAAGATCTCGTTCAAGGCCGGCTTTTCAGGAATGGACGACACCGAGCCGGGCGACATCAAGATGAAGCTCGATGAATACTTGACGATGAACGAGACGTTCAAAGCAAAGAGCATCAACGTCCGCTAAAAGGCTACACAGGCCTTCTTTCTTATCTTTTCCACAATCATTGCATATCAATCATGATCAATTGTTACTAAGTATTAAATAGAAAATTCATGCTTTGTGACGAGATGACTTGTAAGGGTATATGCATCCGTCACAAGGCTCAAAAGCCAGTCGGCTCTGGCCGCTACGCCAGTGGGCAGAAAAGATGCCAGATCTGCGAGATATTCATAAAGTGGGATGGGCTCTGGTGTCCGTGCTGCGGCTAC
>DATEUD010000129.1:0-2904 GCA_035283265.1 Nitrososphaera sp. | reverse complement strand
GCTGACAAGGAAGACTGCAGTTTTCTTCTTCATTTTCAAGACCGATCCTGTCATTTCGCCTGCAATATCGATGGAAGAATTCGGAAAGGTCGTAGGTTATTTGGGGGAAGAGGCCAAAAGGTACTGATTCTGGCTTAACATAATGGCTAATTTTGTTTGACTTTGACTTTGAGTGATAAGTCTCTTGCGCCTGTGATTGCTCAGATGGAATGGTTACGACGACTGCTCCAATAACTCGCTAGTTTCCGCATTTATGGTGCTGACCCATTCTCTATTACTAGGTGCGATAATCTTTACTATCCACAAGTATTGATCTTCATATTGTGGAAATGGCGTATGATATACGACTAAAGTATCTTCCAGTGTTTTTTCGTCATCAATAACAAATGAAAATCCACTTGCTTTGACATGTACCAAAGTAGCTTCTGTGTGCTTATCCATGAGCGTTTGCTCATCCCAGTTTCCTGCCTTGTACGCCACCGATATCGCATTATCCTTTGATATGACAGGGGGTAAGGCTGGCTTTGTTAATTGCTGGTATGCAAAAAGTGCAGCGGCTATCAAACCCCCAGAAAGCAATGAAATCGTAAGTACTTTGATACTACCATTCCTATCACATCCAAAGAGCTTCGAATGGTTGCTGGAACTCAACCTATCCGTATTGACATCAAAGTGAAATATATCGCTTTATCCAGCTGTCGCCCCTGGTTACTTTGCCCAAATTCATGACAGAGTAACAAAATCCCTACTCATGTTAGGATGCCGGTTTCTGAGTGGAATCCCAGCGGAATCTATCGTAATTCATCATCATTTACAAAATTATCGCGATCGGCCTCACATCCCGAAAACATAGCATAGGTAGTGATTATGTGGCATGAAATCCCGGTTCAAATTCTATCCACCAAGGTTGCTTAACACATCCCAGAGGATCCTAATTCGATAAGTATTTCACCATCATAAACCGAGCATAGAAGGTATGAAAATTCTGAAGGAGATGACGCCGGAAGTAGAGAAATTATTCAAGGACAAGAATTTTGCGTTTTTTGCCACTGCGATGAAAGATTGCTCTCCGCAGGTTACACCGGTATGGGTTGACTATGATCAAGGGAATATTTTGATCAACACTGCTGAAGGTAGAACAAAAGTACGGAACATCTCAAGGAACCCCAAGGTTGCAGTATCCGTAACTGACAGCACAAACCCCTATACCATGGTTGCTGTACGGGGACGAATAGTCGAAAGCACAAGCCAAGGCGCCGACGAGCATATTGACAAGATGGCCAAGAAATACTTGGGCGCCGACAAGTATCCTTTTCGGGCTCCGGGTGAAAAGAGGATCCTTCTAAAAATGAGACCCGAGTACGTCACCTACATGAGCCCGTAATCATGAATAAGGAACTTGTCAGCAGCCTATAACACCATACCTTGTACTTCGCATGTATTCCTCTCGGGTTGATTGGTACCAGACGTAAAGGCTAGGTATTCTTCTTGTCGATGGCCAACAAAATTAGCCAATTTGATAGCACTCTTCCAACTTTAGACCGAATGCTTGAAACACTCCCAACTTTCATTGCACAGGTATTGCTCTCGTAGCATTAAAGTAGAGCGAATGGGCTCAAATGAGCTGCCAGCTCGAAAAGACTTCGCTTCTCGCACGATGTTGCCAATCCGACTACTGGTGTGAGACAAGCTTTACTGTGCTCCTAGTCTCTTGGGCACGCAACAAGATCTGCCAATCCACCTAGTCTTGTTAATTCTGAGGCGATGATCGAAAGTTCATGCAGGAAAATCGGCATGATCACGAGCTAGGTAACCAGTGTCAGAAGGCCTTAAGAATTAGTTGCCGCTTATGAACCGGGAGATATGGAGATGAAGAAAAGGATTGTTGCAGTTCTATATCCTGGCGGGGCAGCTGCAAATACGCCTGAATTGCTCGGTTGCGCTGAAAATGCTCTTGGTCTGAGGGACCATCTGCGAGAGCAGGGACACGAGCTTGTCGTGCTTACCGACAAGGAGGCTGGTCTTGATAAAGAGATATCCACTGCAGACATTTTGATCACCACGCCATTCTGGCCAGCTTATGTTACAAAAGAGCGAATTTCAAGAGCTCCGAATCTCAAGCTCGTCTTGACTGCAGGCATCGGCTCAGATCACATTGATCTAGCCGCAGCCGCAGCTCGTGGAATTACAGTCGCGGAAATTACAGGCAGCAACGTTGTAAGCGTGGCAGAGCAGGTTGTAATGCATATTTTGGCTCTCGTCCGAAATTATATCCCCGCGTACAAGCAGGTCCTTGACGGGAGATGGGACATTGCAGAGATTGCCTCAAAGGCTCATGATTTGGAAGGCAAGGTCGTTGGAATTATTGGGACGGGGAGAATTGGACAGAGGGTCTGTGCCAGACTCAAGGCTTTTGATGTGACGATGCTTTACTATGACAACCGTCGGCTAACGACAGTGGAAGAACAGGTGCTTGGCATTAGCTATAGCCCGCTGGAACAGCTTGTTGAGAAATCTGATGTCATAACGATAAACACTCCTCTGACTCCTGAGACCGATGGTCTGTTTAACCGCGAACTAATTTTCCGGATGAAGAAGGGAGCATGTTTGGTCAATACGGCGCGTGGAAAGATAGTCGACACGAAAGCATTGGTTGAAGCACTTGAGAAGGAACACTTGGCCGGTTATGCAGGCGACGTATGGTATCCGCAGCCTGCACCCCATGATCATCCATGGAGGCACATGCCGAACCATGCAATGGTGCCTCATTACTCTGGCACTACTCTAGAAGCGCAGAGAAGATACGCAGATGGGATAAAGGAATGCATCAATCGCTTCCTCAGCGGACGGCCGATTGAGCGCGAATACCTAATTGTCGATGGCGGCAAAGTGGTGAGCCCGAGC
>DATEUD010000128.1:0-12276 GCA_035283265.1 Nitrososphaera sp. | reverse complement strand
GTCAGGTATCTGTTGAGGAAAATGAGTTAGAGAAGATATGTTGGTGAGTATAGTACAACTCACACGGATGGAGAAAAGCTCTCCCGAGCATTCCAAATTCTCCATCTGTATCGTTGCGGTCGGTAAACAGGAACTCACCGATCTCCTCAGATTCTGATTACCGGCTCAACGGTTATCATCACTAAAAATGTTTGTGGTGAAATTGTACGAGCTACCCCCTCCCTAGGAGCTAGCTCCGTTCTATCTAGCTGTTTTCAGCTTGCTATGGCAGTACACTTGATGAAGCAATCAAGAAGCATCTCGCCAATCTAAATAATACACTCAGTATAGTCCCGGCTATGAACCAGACCGATCCCACTAGGGAAAGCGAGAAAGGAAATTATCTCCAAATCACCTTTTGTCGAGTACCGAAAAAGAATCATGATGCCATGATACGGAACGGGTCAAAAAACGATCAGTTGTGGATTAAACATGGGACGCTGCGAACTGAGAGCTTCCAGCTCGGCAATAGCGAGATCCCTGGTTGCGACAGCATTGCAAAGACCCTTTCCACCACCGAAGATGAGGAAATTTGGGACCTGCTGCAATTCTTTAAGGACCAAAATCACTGGGCTGAAGTCATGGCAAAGATGATGCAAGATGAAAGTGTTGGTCCGATGGTGAAAGAGTTCGAGGGTCTTACCCAAGGAAAAAGGATTGTCACGGGTGGATTCATCCGCCTGCCGGTGTAGGAGCTTTATCACTCATTTACTCCCTTCCCCTGACGGGCCAGCTCCATTATTACCATCTTCTTTCAGCTGGCCTTATGCCCTGTCGCAATCATCGTCAGCGCGTTGGTATCGCAGGATCTAATCAAAGCTTGTACGATTTGGGCATGAATTACAGTACAACCTGTGCTGTCTATTTTTTCAATGAAGGTCCGGCGCATTGTTTTTGTTGCAGGTCAAGTCTTCAGTATAGGAGGCATGCGGCTAAGCGCAGGAAGAGAAGATAAAGGATGACTATTATAGTGTTAAAAGTGATAATGAGTCAATGCCCATTAGTAGATTCCATCTTGTCATAATCATAATGGGTGTAAGTGTATTCACAATTCTATTGATTCTTTCGCTTCCACTTTTTGGCATTGGCTCCCGCACTGACGATGATGACGATGGCAACGGCCACGTCACCAATCAGACTGTGTCCATTGCTGTTGGCCAGTCGACACCAAGTGGAGTCTTTAAACTCGAAGGAATCTTTGCGGATCACGTCACTGGCCGGCAGTATATCGAGTACCCCGTGGGCGTGCCTGAAGGTTGGGCAGTAAGCCTAGAAATAGGCGATTCTGCTACGAATGGCTGTACAGTCCATGCCAAACTCGTATCGATCAACGTCGCAGCTGGCATCGCTACATTTCAGGAAATCGTTAACACCGACCTGAATGTGATGTGCCCAATCTGCTGGTGGGATCTAGAAATGCGTCTCCAGGCAACCGGCCAGGACCGCATCGAGTGACTAACTAGTTACCATTTTTTAAAGAAAGATTTCTCTTCTATTATGATAGAGCGATTGAAGCAGCCGTAATTGCTGCCTCCTATATGTTCACGGACTGTCATTACAAAATAAGCGACTATGGTGTACGTCACGTTGAACGACTCGCCAATTCTCTTGCGGATCACGAGCGAGCCTCCGACAAAGTCGAACGTGCCCCCCTGAAATCGTGGAATAATCGTTGATTATGATGGTTTAGACGATATCCCTTAATATCGACACCACTCCCGCAGTCAATGGGTACGACCTCCACGTCGTAGCTGCATACCATTATGGCTAATTTAGTGGCTTCCGCTCAACTCGTTCCGTTAAGAATTGAAATGACATTCTCAGGAACTCCTCGATAGCTCAGGCCGGAATTATTATCCGGACACCGGACAAACTTGTCCAGCCCAAAACTGAGATCCATATCGTCGACAGCACACCAAGATGGCCGCCCGTTTGTGTCATGAGCTCTAAGCCACGATAACACTTCTCGACATCTTATCATCTCAATTTCCTTTCCCGGAGGAACTTGCTTCTCCTCTCCGTCATAATCTTGGGTAAAGCCAATTGGGACTTGTTGCACACCATTCCATTGAAATATTTCTTGTATTTGTTCAAAGTCGAAAAAGCGTCTCCAACCGGAACTATTTACAATTTTACACTTTGTCGATGATATGATGTGGTTTAGTGCCCGGACAGAAGGCTTGTAGAAAGGATCGTGTCCATGCACCCCTTCGTTTTTGCCTTTGTGGGGATCTAATACCATCACCCCATCTATGTCTAAAAACAAGATCTTTGTAGGCATCGCTCAAAGCCTCACCAAACGTTCTCTCCAGATATTCATTAAGTTATGGTCAGTTTTTCAAACCAGTCATAGTATTTGAAAATCAGTAGGCTGAGGTAGACCGATGTATGTGAACGCTATGGCTTCTTTCAGACAGTCATACCTTCACGACAAGCGGCATGCTTTGTGCTCAAATGGGTGCTATGCCGAAATTGAACCTGACGTAATCACTACTTTTGACAAAGACATACTGGCAGAAATCAAGGCAAGTCGTACACGAATAATCCATCAGCTACGATACCAGATTCGCTTTGTCATTTCCTAGCTTTCTTAATTCAACTTTATCGAGCAGCTACTTGACCATATCCAATTCCTTTACCTTCGAGCCTTTGTTTATCAGCGCTATCTAATATCAGGCATTGGTCCTACCTGCATTGTATAAAGAATAGAGACGTGCTGGTTAGTTCACGGCTCGTGCTTATCATTCTAAGTTTATCTACAGGATCTGAAGTTCTAACCGTATTCTTAATTATCTTCTCTCAAGAATTATAACTGATTTAACTAAGGCTTTAACGTTTATAAGTGCTTTACATTTGTTCCTTCTCTAATCGTTGAATGGTGGATAACTGTTGACTTATATTCATACGCTAAGAAGAATTAGGGACGATAAAACAAATTATCGCAAAAGGGCCGCGATCCTGATTGGCAGGCACTCTTTTGTTACCGTCAAGGTAAGCGACCAGAACGTCGCAGCCCAGGTGCTAAAGCCGACCCCGACCGGCGACATTGTCATTGCCTCTGCGCACAGCAGGGAGCTTGCGAAGCAGGGCTGGAAGGGCGCCCTTAACAATCTACCGGCTTGCTACCTCACGGGCATGCTCTTGGGCAAGAAGGCGCTGGGCAGGGGGGTAGACAACGCCGTCCTCTACATCGGCAAGGACCACTTTACCTCGAGGGTAGCAGCATGCATGAAGGGCATTCTCGACGGCGGTGTCAACATGCCTGTATCTGAAGAGTCGCTGCCAGAGCAGGAAAGGATCAGCGGCCAGCACATAGCCGAGTATGCCGGCATCCTAAAAGAAAATCAGGAAGAATACAACTCTCGCTTTTCAGCTATTTTGAAAAATGGACTTAACCCAGAAGATTATCCTTCACACTTTGAGGAAATAAAGGGCAAGCTCTCCGGCGACAAGCCCGAAGAAAAGCCGGTGCCGCCAAAGAAGGCTGCAGAGAAGAAAGAACAAGAGGCGCTTGTTTCCGCCCCGAAGGAAAAGAAGGAAGCGCCTGCAAAAGAAGAAAAGAAGGCGCCGAAGGAAAAGAAAGAAGAAAAAACTCCCAAGAAGAAAGAAGCAAAGGCAGAAAAGGGGAAGGATAAGAAGAAGTCTAAGGGAGGCAAGCGCAAGAAGAAATGAGTCGTTACGCGCCAAGTCAACAGCAGCAAGTAGAATGGAAACCTAGGACCACGCTTGGAAATATGGTGCTGGCAGGCAAGATAAGCTCGATGGACCAGATTTATGAAAATGGCATGAGGATACAGGAAGCTGAAATCATCAAGCACCTCCTGCCGGACATGAAGAGCCAGGTGGTCCACGTCGGCATTGTTCAAAAGCAGACAGACGCCGGCGAGATGACGCGCTTTAACGCCCTTGTGGCAGTTGGCAACGAGGCCGGCTGGTTTGGCATCGGCAAGGGCAAGGCCTCCCAGATGAGGGTTTCAATAGACAAGGCGACAAACGCTTCTTACCTCAACGTTATCCCGGTAAAGCTTGGCTGCGGCAGCTGGGAATGCAAGTGCAACCAGCCCCATTCCGTGCCGTTTAAGGTGCGGGGCAAGGGGGGCAGCGTCACGCTCGAAATCATTCCGGGCCCAAGGGGGCTTGGCATTGTGGCAGGCGCGAACATCAAGAGCCTGCTGAAGCTTGCGGGGCTGAAGGACTCGTGGACAAAATCATTTGGGTCGACAAACACAATGTCGTCCACGACCAAGGCGGTTTTCAACGCTCTGCGGAGCACGTACAGCGTAGGTTGAAACTGATATGGCATATCTCGTAGTCAGAATAAAGGGAACAGTCAACATTCCCACCTGGGCCCAGACGACCCTTGACGGCCTTAACCTCGACAGGCGCTTCCGTGCAACCATAGTGCCGGAGAGCGTCGAGTACCTAGGCATGCTGAGGAAGGTCAAGGAAGTGGTCGCATGGACAAAGGCAGACGTCAGCATTGTGAAAGAACTGCTTGAAAAGCGCGGCAGAAAGACCGGCTACAAGCCGATCACAAAGTCCGACCTTCCAAAAGAGTACACGAGCATCGACGACCTTGCCACCGCGATTGCGGAGAACAAGGTCGCCATAAGCAAGCTGGGAGGCATCAAACCGTGGTTTGCGCTCAGCCCGCCCAAGGGGGGTTTCAGGAGAAAGACAAAGACGCAGTATGCGCAGAACGGCGTCCTCGGGGAAGACGGCGAGCTGGTCGAGATTGTCAAGAGGATGCTCTAAGTGCAGCAAGACTTAATTAAGGTGCAGGCGAACGTGATAATTAATTCCAGCACAGTGATGATTTATGGCTACTAGATTTAGAAAAAGCAGAAGGCAGCGCGGCAGCCGATATTGCGGCTGGGGCCAGGTTGGCCAGCACAGGCAGGCCGGCAGCAGGGGCGGCATCGGGGGCGCTGGAAAGCACAAGCACTTTTTCATACGGACAGTCATCGAGGAGCCGGACCACTTTGGTCACGATCCTTTCAATTCTTTTAACCGCAACCTCGTGTATAGATGGGTAAACGTCCGCGACCTAGACGCCGTCTTTGCAAAACATGGCAAGGCTGATGAAAGCGGCAAGGTTGTCCTCGATCTCACCTCGCTGGGCTACGACAAGCTGCTGGGCGGAGGAGCTATCAGCGGGGCCTATGCGATCAAGGTAGCCAAGGTGTCAGAAAGTGCAAAGAGCAAGATCGAGGCCGCAGGCGGCGAGGTTATAACAGATGAGCAGCACGACGACAAGTGAGCACGGGCTCCGGCGGTTCATAAAGGCCGCATCAGTCTATGTCCCGCAGGTCCCAAAGCCAAAGAAGAAAATTTCGCTAACAGAAAAATTTGTCTGGACCGGCATCGCGCTTTTTGCCTATATTATCATGGCGCAGATCCCGCTTTACGGCGTAACGGATGACCCGCGCTTTGACTTCCTAGCTTTTGCACGCGTAATTTTCGCGGCGCAGCAGGGAACGCTGATGGAGCTTGGCATCGGGCCTATAGTCACAGCAGGCCTGCTCATGCAGCTGCTAAAGGGCTCTGACCTGATAAAGATGGACTTCAAGAACCCGGACGACAGGTCGCTATTTACTTCAGCGACAAAGATAGTCACGATAATAGTAATAGTGGCAGAGGGCGGGCTTTACGGCTTTAGCGTTTACGGCCCCCTGACTGCAGAGGAGGCTCCGCAGGCCATCTACGTGGTCATTGCGCAGCTCATTGGCGCAAGCGTCATCGTCATGCTGCTTGACGAGATGGTACAGAAGGGATGGGGCGTGGGCTCGGGCCTCAGCTTGTTCATCATGGCCGGTATCGCACAGACTATACTCTGGAGCGTGTTCAGCGTGGTTCCTGCAGACGACGGCCCGGTGGGCATATTCCCCTTTACGATCGACGCAGCAGTTAATGGCCACGCCGGAGACGCGATCTTTCGCATCGGCCAGCTTCCAAGCCTCTTTGTCCTTGCGCTGACAATTGTAGTAATCCTAATACTCGTGTATATCGAGGGTATACACGTCGATGTCCCGATAGTATCGACAAAATATAGAGGGTTTACTGCAGTCTATCCGATCAAGCTACTATACACTTCAGTTATTCCCGTTATACTAGCGTCCGCGCTCGTTGCAAACGCGGTCTTTATGGGCCAAATGCTGTGGGCCAACTACAACCCCAACAACACCAACCCGGTGTTCAACTGGATCGCGCAGTTTGATCCCAACTCGCAGGGAGGCCAGGCAACGCCTACAGGCGGAATATTGTATTACATTACCGCGCCGAGGGGTCTGGATGTTGCGGCAGCCGATCCGTTGAGAGCAGTCGTATACGTGATATTCATAACAGGCATCGTCACAATCTTCTCTAGATTGTGGGTCGAGCTTGGCGGCCTCTCTGCTAGAACAGCGGCGCGCAATCTCCTAGACGCCGACGTGCAGGTGCCCGGGTTTAGGCGCTCAGAAGGGTCCGTGGAGACGCTGCTCAACAGATACATCCCCGCGCTTACATTGCTTTCCGGAATAATCATCGGCCTTCTCGCTGGCGTTTCTGACGTGCTCAATGTCTTGGGAAGTGGAACCGGCATTTTGCTTATGGTCAACATTATGGTCAGCTACTACCAGACGCTGGTCAAAGAGCAGATCGACACCTACATGCCCGGTCTGGCCGGTCTACTTGGCAGAAAACAATAAACGCGCCATAATCGTCGGCATCCCCGGCGTGGGCAAGACCACGGTCATCACCCGCGCGGCAGAAATACTCAACCAGAAGCGCAAGACGACAGTCGTAGTTTTTGGCACGGTCATGTTTGAAGAAGCAAAGAAAATGGGCCTCAAGAGCCGCGACGAAATGCGCAGAATGCCAGTCGAGGACCAGAGGCGCCTGCAGGAAATGGCTGCCCAGCGTATCGCCGGAATGAGGGACGACATTGTGCTGATCGATACTCACCTTTTCATAAACACGGGGGAAGGATACTACCCAGGGCTCCCGATACGATTGCTAAATATCATGAAGCCAACCAACATAGTCATGGTCGCCGCCGATCCGAATGAAATTGCAGAGCGGCGCAAGACCGACCAGACGCGCGAGCGCGATATTGTTTCCGCGGAGAACATCCAGAAAGAGCTCGACATTTCAAGGGTGATGGTGGCGTCCTGCTCGATCCTGACAGGCGCCCCGTTTGCGATAATCATGAACAGGGACGGAGGAGTGGACGAAGCGGCAGCAAATATAGCAAAGATGCTACTAGGGGATGAAAGATGAACCTGCAGGACCTGCTTATGCAGTGGCCGTTCGCGCAGCAGTACACGCAGAACCCGATATTCCCGGACCTGATAACCGCGACAATCATCGCGCTTCTTATTTCGGTAGGCATGAACTTTGGCTTTGCGATCCTGCGCAAAAAGACCACCGACATTGAAAAGATGAACAGAGTCATGAAGGAGACAAACGAGTGGCGCAAGCAGTACACAGACGCGGTCAAAAAGCAGGACAAGCCCAGGATTGAGGAGCTGAAAAAGAAGCAGGCATACGTCAACAAGATGGCGCTAGAGATGCAGCAGCAACAGATGCGTCCCATGTTCATTTACATGATACCGTCGTTCATGATCTGGATACTGGTATTCCCCGCGATATTTGGAGGAACTGTGGCCATATCACCGATAGAGATTCCCTGGATAATGTGCAACGCAGACAACGTGCAGACTGATACTCAGACAAAGACCAATTCTGACGGCACGACTTCGCTTACAGGGCCGTGCAAGCTGCCCGGCGAGCTTTACCTGTGGGGTTGGTTCCTGATTACCTCGTTTGGATTTAGTGGCATAATATCCAAGGTGACCAAGACCAGCATGCCGAGCATGACCTAGAATTGGCAGCAAACAAATTCAGCATTGTGATTTCAGGCTGGCCGGCCGTTGGCAAGACCACGATAGCAGACAAGCTCGCAGAGGAATTTGGCCTAGTCATGTACAATGGAGGTGACATTCTAAAGATGCTTGCTGCAGAAAAGGGGTATTCTACAAAACGGGACGACTGGTGGGACACTTTAGAGGCAAAAAAGTTCATGCAGGAGCGCAAGTCCGACCCGTCATTTGATAAAAAGGTTGACAAAAAGCTTGCCGAGACAGTAAGGAAGGGGGGCGCCGTAATCACGAGCTACACGCTCCCCTGGCTCGTAAAAGAAGATTCGGTAGTAAAGCTATGGCTCAGAGGCTCACCGGAAAACAGGGCAAAGAGGATGGCAAACCGCGACGACATTGGCTTTGCAGAAGCAAAGAGGATAATCACGCTGAGGGACGGGGAGAACAAAAAGATCTATTACAAGCTTTACGGCTTCCGCTTTGGCGAAGACTTGGCAGTCTTTGACTACATGCTCAATACAGACCGGCTTCTGCTTGCCTCGCTTATCGAAATATCCAAATTAATAGTCAGGCGGCATACTGGTGTATAGCATTGAACCTGCCGCAGCTGAAGAACCTTGCCAAAGTAGACGACGATGTCACCAACGACAACTATGGCCACTACCCTGACAGGCGGCCTATAGATTCGTTGCTATATTACGGCCTTGTGCTTGTGGACAAGCCGGCCGGGCCAACGAGCCACGAAGTCGTAGCGTGGGTAAAGCGCATATTGGAAATTGAAAAGGCGGGGCACAGCGGCACGCTCGACCCCGGCGCGACTGGGCTTTTGCCAATCGGCCTCGGAGAGGGCACCAAGGCGCTATCAGTCTTGTTATTGGGACCAAAAGAGTACTATGCTCTTGCGCGCCTCCACTCGCACGTTTCAGTCGACAGGCTAAAGCATGTGATGCAGGAATTCACCGGCGAGATATACCAGCGGCCGCCGCAGCGCTCATCTGTCCGGCGTGTCACCCGCGTGCGGACGGTGTATGAATTTGACTACCTCGAAAACTACGACAGGCTGGTGCTCACGCGGATACTCTGCCAGGCCGGCACCTACATCCGCAAGATAATCTACGACATTGGCGAGGTGCTGTCGCCGGGAGCGACAATGGTCGAGCTCCGAAGAACGAGGGTGAGCAACCTGTCAGAGCAGGCCGGGATGGTGAAGCTGCATGACCTTGCAGACGCGTACCAAAGGTACAAGGAAAGCAAGGACGACGAAAAACTGCGCAGGCTGATTATTCCGATAGAGCACTGTCTGGAGGGCATACGGGCTGTCACCGTGCGCGACACCGCAGTCGACGCACTGTGCCACGGGGCACCGCTTGCAGTGCCGGGAGTGGTCGCGGTACCAAAGGACATGCGCGTGGGTGAACTGGTAGGCGTCTACACCCTCAAGGGTGAGGTGGTGGGGTTGGGGCAGGCGGCGATGACAAAGGAGGAAATCGAGCAGAACGTCCGCGGGATAGCGTTTGCCATGAAGCGCATCATAATGAAGCCCAACACCTATCCAAAGGCCTGGCGGTCAAAGGGTGAGCAGGCAGTCAACGTCAAGGTGCCGACAGAAGTCGATCTTGATAAGCTGGAAAACGAAAACGCCGATGAGCTATGATCTATTTTCATCAACATGAAAGCTAGGCATCCTGACATATACTTGGAATGAGATATCGTTGCATGGATTCTCAAATTCACAGGCATCATAGAAAGTTTCAAGGTTGCAATCTGCATATTGCTCATATTGCTAAATATCAAGAAAATTAACCGCAAACTAGATTCATATTTTGATCTGGACAAAGACATTCTGCAGCTATGGGTATGTACGACAGTAGGCATGGGTTACATCAAGAAACAAGCAGAGGATTATTAGATCATTACGGAAAAAAAAGCAAAGACGGGCTGCGCTGGCATCTTGCGTTCCGCATCGAGTATAAAGTGCTGATCAGCACCTGAAAAATTGCTAGAGGGTTTCGCCAATGCCGGGCCTCTTGCGGTCTAGCTTGGCAATATTCTTTGCAAGGTTTTCAATCGTGCCGGGAATGTGGCATCTGCACATGCAGTCGCTGCAGTCAACATGGTTGCCGCCCTTGCAGTGATCCGATAACCCCTGAGTAGCCAAAATCACTGATCGTTGTACGTTCCTCAATTTCTAGCTTTTGTCTTGGCTTATGATTAATATACAGATGTACCAGTGCAAAATGTAGTGCCGGGGTCGCCTAGCCCGGTAGGGCGCAAGCCTGGAATTTTTCAAACCGGCCAGCTTGTGACCCGTGAGGGTCCCGAGGGTTCAAATCCCTCTCCCGGCGCTTTTCCTGATTCCATCGGTAGTGCGCCCCTAATTCTTGGCCGTGCTCGGCTTTTTCAGGGCTTGCGGCTTCCTCCTAGTTGAGGATATAATGGTGCAAATGGAGCGTCACGCTATGAACCGTCCCAATCCGGTCCTTCGTATTTTTGTCAAGGACGGAGCCGGGATGGGGCAGATTACCGTGATATTTCGGCGATTCTCCATCCGCTCTTTGTGAGCGCGCTGCCACCAACTTTCCATCGTCACACATTCGTCAAATTCACCCTTCTCCGAGAGCGTGCACGCTGCGTCGGCAAAGGCCAGCATCGTCTCTCCCTTACCAGCTTCAATGCGTTGCGCCAGCATACGTTCCAGATCCACCTTTAGCTGTCTAAAAGGAATGAGATCGCCTTTCTGCGCAGATTCAAAGAACGGCTTAAAGTCAACGATAATCAGATTGCCACTCTTTACGTTCTCTTCATAACTTGTAATATTTGGAGATATTCTGGAGGCATGCCATTTGCTGGCGCTGTCAAGCGCGCCAACAGACGCATACACACAAAGCTGGCCGCTCGCCAGCCCTTCGTTGAAATAGTTCGCAGCAGCGACATCGCGCTCGTCATCGCTGTTGTAAAGCAGCATGACGTGCTCGTGATACGAGGGGCTCATCAAGCTTGACATCAGTCTATCGAGACCGCTGCGGTGGAAGTTACTGCTTGTAACACAAACGTAAGTAGTACGGCCGACATTGTCTATCTAGGTAGTATGCATTAGTACTCTAGATTATTGTTCACGCGCTTCTTGCTTCCATATGCCCACAAGAGCTCGCATATAGCGCCAAGCGCAAACCAGAACGCGGTCATTGACAGCGAAATAGCAGACCTCCACGCGTTGAGAACAGGCTGGGGCAGGAACGAATCATCCTCGCTCTGGTAGTCGGGGAACGCAAAAAACGCCCCGGCGACCACGGCCAGATAGAGCGCGGCGGCTCCGTATGCCTTTTGCTTTCTCTTTACTTTGCGAAAGCCAATAGCTATTCCAAGGGCAGCCAGCCCCGACACTGCCGTATACCCTGCAAGAAGCATCTGGTATGTACCAGCTACTTCGCGGTCAAACAGCACCTCCGGGCTCGGAGGATATTTCACCGTCGGGATGACATAGAGCACAAACCACGCAATGCCTGCAATCAGGAGAGCCCCCTTTAGCGGGCCCGCCCTGATCCTGCCAACAACAAAAGCGCCGCCGACCAGCGCGCCGCCAGCAAGCCCAATTATTATGGAGCCGTACAATTGCGAAAAATAGATCGACTGGAGCTGAGCGTCGAATTCTTCTTCGAAAAACTCGCCCTCTGCAAGCAGATTTTCGAGTTCAATGTCGGCAAGCGCGTTAGTGTAGGGCTGCACCAGCACCACATTGATCCCGACAAGAATGCCGCCTGCGACAAGCCCTGCTAAGATAGAAAGCGCAAAAACCCTGCCTGTCTGCAAAGGTTCCATCATAGCTCTTCGTCAAGCTCTTCAAAGGCGCCGGCCTTGGATATTTCATGCAGACGCATCGCCACCATCCGGCGGTACTCGCCCTTGTTGATCATTCCCTTTTCGTCGAGCATTTCAACAAGCGTAGTGAGCCGGACGCTCAGCTCTTCTGTTTCGCTCAGCTCCTTGCCGGTTACCTTTTTAGGCTCTAAAAGGTCGTCGCCGTCAGCGGCGTGCGCGCGCAGGTGCCTTCTTTTGCCCGCCATCTAGCCACATAGCGAGGCGCAAGTATATATTTGTCAGTCGAGGAGCTTGAGAATTTTGGCTATTACCTTGTCATGCTGGGCCTTTTTTTCAATCGAAATCAAAATGAGGTGCTCGCCATACGGGAACGACGCTATCTTGATCTTTTCGCGCTCTGAGATGGCGTAAATGGTCTTGCCAAACTCCGCATCAAACTCTGACCGCATGGCGTTCCTGAGTGCAAGTTCAAGGTAGAGCTTGCGCCTATCCTCCCTCGGCTCTAGCGGCTTGATCCCCTTTCTCATGCCGCCGGCCACCAGCGTGCCCATTTTGTCTA
>DATEUD010000127.1:0-4641 GCA_035283265.1 Nitrososphaera sp. | reverse complement strand
TGGAGATCGCTTAAGCATATCTCCATAGGAGCGCAAACCCCCCAAATTCCTTTTTCTTTTTTTTTCTTAACCGCCCGCCACTATTTTTTTTCTTGTAGGCAAGATTTTAACACTTAATTGACGAAGGGCAAGAAAATAACTACTTAGTATGAAGACTTTTTACAATTAAGCAAAACTTCAGCTAGCCGGATCAGATTGCATGCGACAGAGGTTCACTACTTTTGAGATAATATAATGGCTAATTTGTTAGCCTAGACTGAATGCAGTAATACTCAGTCAATTACGTCAAATTCAATCCTGTCTACATCTGGTAGTCCACTGCATTGAAGACAATGATTCGGGAATACTAGAATCTCATAATCGCCCGCTCTGCGGGATCCATGATGCGCTCAGCATCATTTCCATGGGCAAAATCGCGGTGCCGCCCAAATTTCCATTAGTTTACAGTGACCTCGCCGGCCATCCACGGGTGTATCATGCAGTAATACGGGTATTCGCCGGCTGCGTCAAACACGAACGAAAAGCTGTCGCCGGCGTCCATGATTCCAGAGTCAAACTTGCCGTCGGGCTTGGGGCTGTCATTTACCACCACTCCGGAGGTCACGGTGTGAGGCACGCTGTCGTCGTTGTTCCATGTCACCATGCTGCCTACTGTAGTCACTACGCTTTCGGGGTCATAAAATTCTCCGTTTGTTGGAAGCGACGCCCCGACTACTATCGACACTGCGGTTACTGTCCCGCCGCCGGTGATCGGCGCGCCTGCTGTTTCGTTGCCCGCGGGTGACTGGTTGCCCGTGCTTGACTGATTGGATGGGCTCTCCGGGGCTGTCGCGTTTCCAGCACTTTCCGCCGGCGCCGCTCCGCCATCTACAACGTTCAGCGCGCCCAGCATCCATGCGTGGAATATGCAATAGTATTCGTATTCGCCTGCATCAATCTCGGCGGTGTTCAAGAGCCAACTGGCACCTGGATTGACTGTGCCAGAGTCAAACAAGTCCGTCTCCCTGCTGGTGACGGTATGCGGCACATTGTCCTTGTTGGTCCACTGCACCCCGTCGCCCTTGTTGACGGTGAGCGGGTCTGGCTCATAGTCGGGGTTGTTTTGCGCAGAAGACCCCGCCAGTATTGTTGCGTTGATGACGTTAGCCGGGGACGCCGCTGGCTCTTCCGCCGGCGCTTCTGTTTCTTCCGGAGGGGCCGGGGGCTTGGGCGCTACCAGCCCGAACGCGTAGAACGTAGAGCCGCCGACGACTGCGGCGCTGACGAAAATTATCGCCAGTGCCTTGAGGTAGGGCACCTGCCTGTACGAGGCTACTGCCAGCACCGCGGCCGGGATCGAGATTATCATCATGAGGCCGATGTAGGAGTAAATGCTTGGGACTTGCGTGCTGACCGTGACTGCAGCTGCAAAGCCAAAGGTAACAAGAAACCCTAGCGTGATAAAGGTGGCAGACTTTGCCTTGCCAGTCGATGGGAAGCCGTCCTTGAAGAGCCCGGAGGCAAGGAAGATCATCCCGATAAACATCGTCAAAAGCGAAACGGCATGCATGCCATCGATAAAGGTCTTGGCAATGCCTGCAAGAGAAATTCCCACGCCAACTATCCCTATGGAAGTAAGACCTATCCCGGGGGTCAGAAGGTCCCAATCAGCCATGTTACAATATTTGGGGTTTGTTTGGCATACTTAATCGTTTCTAGTTTTCAAATGCCGGTCGGAGCCTTGCGCTGCATCGCCCTGTGCTGCTCCAGTTTTGAAGGGCTGCTAAACTTTTAGTAGCACATGTCGTACAGCTATTCCGAAATGGCAGGTGGCGTATCATCAGTTCTGACAGATAAGGCCGAGGGCGCCGCTTACTCGCGTCGTCAGAAAGTGGGCTGGCAAGCCCAACTGTCTTGACCTGGGAGGCTTTTACGGGCTCGGCTCTAAAGACCAGCAGTTAGAAGCCAGGATAAACATTCTTGCAGACATTAACCAATGTTCAAAAAAGCAAGCCTTGTACGTTCTGGCAAGTACGACAACCGAGACGTAGATAAGGCCCTGAAAGCTGCCAAAGATGAAGGCTATATCAATTGATTAAATCTCACTTTGGACTCCGCGCCGGCATCCCTCATCCTGAATTTTATCCGGCTAACTTCATGAATCTACTACTGTCAATGGAGACTTTCAATTCCTATCTCGTATTAGCCTCTTCTCAATAATGCCATCTCCTTTACCTGCACGAGGCTAGGCTTTCGAATCGTCCTGCGTAAAATTGTAATCATCATCAACAGTGTCTGTTTCCAAATGGAAATTTATCGGCATGTAGTTAAGAAGCGCGGTATTTACTATGTTATAGAGCATTCCGCTACCAAGGCTCTTCTTTGTCGCCCTCAATATCATAACTCTAACTTCGGGATTGTCTTGTATGGCGGGAGCATAGAGCTCGTATTTAGCTGTAATGTTGTAGTGTCTCATACTTTCATTGATTTCTTTTCTTGCGCTAAGCATCAATTTTTGAAAAGCTTCACCATTCAATTTGGAGGACATAATTATGAGTGTACACAAAAACACATATACTTTTTTAAGATGGTTTAATCTTTTCCTATCGGCAATCTTCACAATATTTGACTTTATTGCAATATTTTCACTCTTTCCCATTATTGAGTACTAACATCATGAGGATCCAGAGGACGATGTCGCAACAAGTAATGCAGACTATGCGGCGGAAACAAGCTTTTCTTGTTTTGGTGTCGAACGTGAGAATGGTTTTACCTTGAATTTACTCTTCGAAGCTTGCCATTTCCTGTGACATCCCTTTTTCTCCCAGATATTCCAGATAAAGTTTATAGATCTCTTCGTCATGACCTGTTACTCCCGACCTGTGCCCACGCAATCACACGAGCCGTCGAAATTTCGTTCGTAAGCAATTCAACACTTTTGTGGGCCTGCTGTTTGTACTGTTCGAATGTCATTCCGTTTCTATACGTTCGAACACGAGGATCGCAACCTTTGGATTCTTTGGGTATCACATATTGCCTAACGCGAGCTTCCATTATTACTCCTTCCGGTAATCAGGTTTTTTCCTATGCTTTGAAGCTCGGATTATGGCGTAACTTACATCTCTCGCAAGTCAAAGTAATGTATAGGTTGAGATAAACAACAGTCCGCTCTCTATCATAACCAGCCTTCTAAGGTGTCCGTATGCATGCGGCGATCCTATCCTAATTGAAAACATGCTTATCCGAAAGATGTTAGAACTGGCGGATATACGGAAGGATGATGTTTTCTATGATTTCGGATGTGGAAGTACTCAAATCCTGATTATTGCAGCTACGGAATATTAAGTGGAAGAATGCATCGGTGTTGAACACAACTATCCTAGATGTAAGACAGCGCGGAACGTCATATGCAAGCTAGGCCTCGATGATACAATAACGGTCTTTAATCATAGGTATGAAATTATGGATCTATATAATGGAGACTTTTTATTTATTGGGTTCGGCACAATCGCCTAGATGGTACACAAACTTATCAGGAATTTGAAAAAGGGCTGCGGCTTGCTGCATTATGCTTTATGGCCCATTGCCGGGATAATAGTCGATCAAATTGATTTTCCTTTTTACTTGTCAAAGCACCGTTAGAGGTAGCTGAGTGAGCGAGAGTGGCTATCGTCCTTTGTCCCTAGAAAAATTTCAACCAAGGACTATTGGCGCGAAGTATCTCACAGAAAAGGTACCCTTTATGACGTGGGATCGCTTCGGAGCCGATACTCAGACCATAAAAGGATGCTGTGACGAGTCTTATGCCAGGTTATCGGGACCTCCGGGCAGTGGTTTCTCCTTCCCGTTGAGATAATTTCAAGCAGGATTTCGAACTGTCAAAGCTCATTCTTCTATGGATTGCTGTGGTTCAAAAAGTAAGGAGGAGTGTCTATGCATGCACATTCAATGCACCATATACTTTCTTCTTCTGGCCGACAAGTTTCTTTATCATTTTTGCAAAGCAACTCCGGCACATAGGAATGCGGTTCATTTCGGCCATTGCCTTTTTGCCTGCACAGCTGTTGCAATCCTTGAGGTATCCAGTCTGCTCCAAACCAAAATATTGGACAGGATCTCCCAAAGTAGTTATGGTACTCTTCGTTAGTACTGGACGATTCATGCTACAGGTGTCTAGCCTCCGTAATCGATCATTAAATGGAAAGAAGGCTTACCAGATTGATAGAATCGAGCTATAAGACCATTTCGTGCGACAACCCCGCGTGAACAATAACAGCCAAACCGCAACACTATTCCATAGACAACCGCAATGCAGCAGCAGCAACAACGCCAGCCGACACGCGGCAAGTAGGGATATTATGACCCCCTTGCACTAGACGTCTTAGAGGACAATTAGGGTTATTTTAGCTGTTTTAACCAGTTTAAGATAATTGATATTGCATCTTAATACCCTGCACAGCAAGTCGTAGCCCTGTCTGTCGTAGACTTGTTCGAAGTGAGCGAGAGCGATTCCGTGTGGGACGCCTGGCTCACGACCGTCAACCTACTGGACATGCTGGAGCTCACACATAGGATCGAGCACTATGACTTTGCTCAGGCACGAGACAAGATAGCCAAGCTCTGCACCATAGCAGAGGCCCACTCGATAGACAAGGGTGTATG
>DATEUD010000126.1:0-4605 GCA_035283265.1 Nitrososphaera sp. | reverse complement strand
CTTCAATTCAACTATTACCCTGGCGCCCTCCGTGCCTTTCATGGCATGGGGACCCCAAAGCTTCATCTCGTAGGTGTCAATCGGGAGATGTTCGTCGTTGCAGAAGAATATCGGGGTCTTGTTCTCCCGGGCGGAGTCAAGGAGCAGTTTTATGTTTGGGATAATTCTTTTGGCTCTTTCGCATTTCAGCTTGCCATGAACAAAGTCATTGAGCATGTCTACCACTAGAATTGCATACCTAGCCTCCTTGCCAGCGCCAGATTTGTTCCTTGACCGCTTTACCATTATTCTATAGGACTGGCATTACAGTCGATAATAAGTATTGTCCAGCTTCATTCTGTGACCACGAATTCTTTTGTTACTGCCTCGAGCCTGTCGCTGAATGTAACAGGAAACTTATCGACAGTTTCATCAAGCCTTTTGAAATCCCCCGGCAGAGTCTTCATTTGGTCTTGGTGATATTTCTGGATCTCATTTAGGGAAGGCATCCTGCGTTCCAGTCTGCCATTTGCGACATATTTCATTAGCAATTGGATAGAATGCTCAGGAGCCTGTTCGTCCTCAAGAGCAATCAGGTCGCTCTTGATGATTCCGTCTTTGCTTGTGCGGTGCACCTGCTTTGGTCCCGGATATGTTTTCTTGCCCGGACTCGTCTTTAGTTTATAGAGGACCCTGCTTGGTTTCCCCTTTTCCAGTGGCGGCACTTTTATCGCAACCAACTTGTAGACGCCATTCATTGCAGGGTCATCCCGCGAAGTCGTAAGCTCTGTTCCAACGCCAAACAGGTCGATTGGAGCATTTCTTTTGACCAGGTCGCTTATGATGTATTCATTCAGATCTCCGCTTGCCATGATGATCGCGTTGTTGTAACCCGCGTTGTCAAGAATCTCCCTTGCCTTCACGCTCAGCTCGTAAAGGTCGCCGCTATCAAGCCTTATCCCTTTGGCCCTGATGTGATGTTTCACAATCTTGTTGACCGCAGCTAGGGTATCGTAGGTATCTACTAGGAGCAGGCCGTCAGGAAATACCTTGCTGAACTCTCTGAATGCATCAATTTCACTCTCAAAATTCATGACGAAAGAGTGGGCCATTGTGCCAAAGGCCGGTATTCCAAGCAAGTAGCCGGCAAGAGCGTTTGATGTTCCTACACAGCCGCCGATGTAGCTTGCCCTGGCGGCCAGGAGGGCGGCCTGCGGGCCATGCGCGCGCCTGAAGCCAAATTCAATGATTTTCCTGCCTCTGGCGGCATTTGCAATGCGCGAAGCCTTTGTTGCAATCAGGCTTTCAAAGTTGATAGTCGAAAGGAGAAAGGTTTCAGCTATCTGGGACTCGATGATGGGTGCCTCCACCCGTATTATCGGCTCGTTTGGAAACAGGATGGTTCCTTCCTGGACTGCCCAAACGTCGCCCGTGAACCTGAAATACCTTAGATATTCAAAGAAATCGTCGCCAGCATTGCTGAATGTCTCATTTGATCTTAGATATTGAACCTGGTCTTCAGTAAACCTCAGGTTAATGAGGTAATGTATTGCCTGTTCCAGGCCGGCGGCTACCATGTACGAGCGGTTCTTAGGCAGCTTTCTGACAAATGCCTCAAAAACCCCCACCCGGTCGGTCTGTCGCGACTTGAAGTAAGCCGCTGCCATCGTGAGCTCATAGAGGTCGGTGGCAAGCGCAGTGTCCTTTTCGGATAAAAGCAAGCTATCTGTCTTTTCCATTCCATGCAATCCGTCCATCGCCCTGCTCTTCCGAAGATAAGAATCCCGAGCCTATTTAATGAATCAGATTTTGCTGTATTGCAGTGCAATGCAAGGTATTCGTCCAAGATATTACCATAGAGGTTTCTGGGATTCGTATGGCACAAAAAGAAAGCAAGACAACCCACGTCAGTGACTACATGAGCAACAAGCTTGTAACCATTGACAGCGATACCACCGCACTTGAAATAGCAAACAAGATGCTGGAAAAACAGGTCAGTGCCGTGATCGTCGTCGATAGCGGCAAGCCTGTAGGGATACTTACAGAACGGGACTTGACTCGCCAAGTAATCGCAAAGGATAGCCCTCCCAGCAAGACGCCTGCCACGGTAATAATGTCAACTCCTCTAATATCTGTCGACAAAGATGCTCCAATCGAAAGAGCAGCTGAGGCTATGGCAAAAAATGGCGTAAGGCATCTTGCGGTAGAAGACGATTCCAAAATAATTGGAATGATCACAACCACAGACCTCTCCAGATATGTCAAAGAGAAATTGCTGGATAAAGAACGCGTTTCGCGCCCTATCCTAGAAGTGCTGTACCCTTCAGAAGAGCCAAGTGAGGCATACTGGTTCTAGACGTGGCTGCCATTGTAGTGCATTGCAGTGCAGTCCTAGATTACAAATAGCATCAACGCTCAGCTATCACATATGCCACAATCCGGCACATGGAGAAAGATAGGATATGACGAACGCAAAATATACGAAGACAGGAAGGACGCAGCGGAATTCCTTGCCCAGAAATTAAAGAAAAAGTACGGGGACCAGCTGAAAAGGGAAGATACGGTTATCCTTGCGATACCGCGCGGTGGCGTTGTTACCGGCGATGTCATAGCGGAGCGCCTGGGAGTTGCGCTGGACGTATTGGTATCGCGTAAGGTAGGATCTCCATTCAACCCCGAGCTGGCTATTGGCGCGGTAATGCATGATGGAAGCTTTTTCCCCAACACGGACATCATAAAGATGCTTGACGTACCAAAGAGCTACATCGGCGAGCAGATTGCTATCCAATTGAAGGAGATAGAGCGGCGCCTGCTCAAGTTCAGAGGCTCCAAGGACTACCGTCTTGAGGGCAAGTTCGTGATTCTGGTAGACGACGGGATAGCCACTGGTGCGACTGTATTTGCCGCGATCAACTGGCTAAGAAACCAAAAGGTCAGAAAGATGGTGGTTGCTGTTCCTGTAGGACCACAGGACACCATTCTCAAGCTCGAGACGGTTGCAGACGATGTAGTAGTACTGCAAGCACCATTAATCTTTGGAGCGGTGGGCGAATTTTATCAAGATTTCTCGCAGGTGACAGACGACGAAGTGGTGGAAACAATGAGAAAATACCTCAAATCTCGCCCATGATAAGAAAATGACTACCGCACAATTTTTTACAAAAGCTGGAAGAAGAATAGACAAGGTTGACGATTTCCGCTACAGGATCGAAACGAATGCTGACGAAGGGATGAAGGTGCCCGTGACAATCTATGCCAATGAGCAGCTCATCTCCGCCATGGTTGTTGATCGAACGCTTGATCAGGCAGTAAACGTGGCCACATTGCCCGGGGTCCAAAAACACGTAGTGGTACTACCAGACGGTCACGAGGGCTATGGATTTCCGGTGGGAGGCGTGGCGGCTACAGATCTGGAAGAAGGCATTATCAGTCCAGGCGGGGTAGGCTACGACATCAACTGCGGTGTAAGATTAATCCGGACGGACCTTACAGAAAATGATGTGAAAGGAGTTATGGATAGCTTGGTTAACGAACTATTCAGGGCTATTCCCTCGGGAGTTGGAAGTGAAGGTACTATTTCGTTATCAAAATCAGAACTTGACGAGCTTGTAGTGCAAGGCGTACATTGGGCCATTGATCGAGGATATGGTTATGAGCATGATGCAAATGTGTGTGAAGAAGAGGGGTATATGCAGGGCGCGGACCCTCCAAAAGTTTCGGATACTGCAAGGAAAAGGGGCTCAAAACAGTTAGGAAGCCTGGGCTCGGGCAATCACTTTCTTGAAGTTCAGAAGGTTGACCAAATTTACGATAAAAAAGCTGCCAGGGCAATGGGTATTGAGCAGGAAGGACAGATTACCGTTCTTATTCACTGCGGCTCGCGCGGTTTTGGCCACCAGATATGCACCGATTACTTGAGAGTTTCAGAAAATGTATTGGGAAAGTATGGCATAACTTTGCCAGACCGGGAACTTGCATGTGTTCCAAACAACTCCAAGGAAGGCGCAGACTATCGGGCTGCGATGAACTGCGCACTGAATTTTGCATGGACAAATCGTCAAATGATCACACACTGGACGCGCATGACATTCAGGAAGTTGTTCTCCTTAAGCAATCAGGAGGTTGAAAATATGAAGCTGGTATACGACGTTGCTCATAATATCGCCAAGGTAGAGAGGCACTCGATAGATGGAGAAGGCACAAGGCAGGTAGTGGTTCACAGGAAAGGAGCCACAACAGCCTTTCCAAAAGAAATGGATGAAGTCCCCAAGATATACCGTAGTTTGGGTCAGCCAGTCATGCTGCCCGGTTCTATGGGCACTGCCAGTTGGATACTGCTGGGCAACAGGAATTCCATGGACCTGAGCTTTGGCTCGACCGCGCATGGCGCGGGCAGAGTCATGTCAAGATCCGCCGCCAAGCGCGCATATACCCCCGAAAAGGTGCGAGATATTCTGCGAGAACGAGGGGTTCATGTCAGAACGCTGACGCGCGAAGGCATGGTCGAGGAGGTTCCGCAGGCATACAAGGATGTCGACATGGTGGCAGACGTTTCGCACAACCTTGGAATCGCCACTAAGGTGGCAAGATTGATTCCGCTCGGCGTAATAAAAGGGTGAATGCTCA
>DATEUD010000125.1:0-6592 GCA_035283265.1 Nitrososphaera sp. | reverse complement strand
CCCATGCCATGAAAGGCACGGAGGGGGCCAGGGTAATAGTTGAATTGAAGCCACGCAGGTCTGATTATATCATACCAAAGAGGACATACAGCGCTTTTGACGGCACTGGATTGGACAAGGCACTGAGAGGAGTGTACAACGGCAAGGGCGCGGATACCGTCATCATAACAGGACTGCATACCAACATGTGTGACAGGCATACCGCTTACGATGCCTTTGTCAGAGACTTTGACATTATTGTGCCAGAGGACGGCGTCGATGCATTCACCGAGGACGACCATGTCTCAGGGCTGGATTACATGAAACGCGTGTACGGTGCAAAGATCAAGAAAGTTTCCGATATTGTAAGAAATTTATGAGAGCAATAAAGGGGGAGGGAAAGGAGTCGCAACTTCTCAGCGGCAATGTGGTTTTCTCGACTGGTACTTTCGGTGAATCATCATGCACCATCTTAGTTGGCCCCCGTTGAACCTCCGGGACTGCGAGTTTCCCCGCTTCACTTCCGGGTATGTCAACGTCTCCCGATTCTTCAATAAACCAAGCCGTTACTTGATTTGCAACGTTGGTCGGGAAATCACCACCTTTGCTGGATGCGACTTCCTTGCAGGGTGTAAAGCGCGAGAAGTATTTATCGAGTAGGTCTTCACTGAATTGCAGTGCATTCTTGCTATTTTTAAGAAATGATACTTCAGCAAGCTTGAATGGGTCAACAAAACATTTCCAGAATAGTCGTACCGATCGACGGCTCAGAGAACTCGATGGAAGCGGCTGACTATGCAGTAAAGATGGCTGAAAAGTACGGTTCTGAAGTTAGCGTTGTGCACGTGGTAAACATCGACCAGTATCTCCAATCGCTGGGCCTTTACCGCCTGACCTACCCCGACCCAATAAAGAAAAAGATCGAGGAGGCCCGGGCAGCAGCGCAAAAGTGGTTTACTGAAATAACAAGAAATGCCGAGCAGAGAAACGTTCGCATCAAGACCGATGTGATTGATTCCGCGCTGTCTGTTGTTGCAGCAATCGTGAATTATGCGGATCGCGAGAAGGCAGACCTGATTGTAGTTGGAACGAGAGGGCGGTCAGGCATTAGCAAGATGCTGCTTGGGAGCGTAGCTTCAGGCGTTGTTACCTATGCGCCATGTCCCGTACTCGTATTAAAGTGACCACGGGCGCCATCTATATTTTATTGCCCAGTAACGCAGATAAGTACAGTAGATGTCGGCTTTTGAAATACAACATCTGCGTCACAGGCTATTTGAAAGGGAGAATGATGTCATCGGTGCTGATGCGAGCTTCAATGCGATTCCACATGCACTAGTGCAAGAGGTGCCGGCTACGCCTTCAACTGCAGCGTTCCACACAGCAAGCCTTTCTTTAGCGGGGCGTGCCATCGTGTCTGACCTGTCCTTCCAGAAGTCACAGTTAAGGACAGCTTTGCCAACCAGCAGTATGAGGCTAGGCTTCTGCAGATTTCTCGACTTCTATCATGCTCTTGGTTACTATACCAGCGATTACTCCCAGAGCTGCAAGCCAGAGCTGCAAGCCAGAGCAAGTGTGACCACTCCTCCCCACGTGACAGGAATCGACAATAGAACTTTGCCTTTTTCATCTTTGACAACGATCCTCTTTACATTGGCATCGCGTATTATCTCCTTGACCTTTCCAACCGGCCCTTCGGCTGAGACGTGATAGACATCCTTTTTCATTCCTATCTGAGCCCCGCAATTGAGGCAGAATTTAGCCTAAGCAGGGAGTTCAGTCCCGCACTAGTTGCATTTTGTCGTTTTATGATCACTTGTCTCGGAAACAAAGCATTCAACCACGTCCCTTACAGTAACCACGCCAACTATTCGGCCGTTGTTGGTGATCGGGAGCCGTTTTATGCCGTTTGCAAACATCAACTTTGCCGCGTCCCTTGCCCCTATTCCCATGCGCGCAGTTACCAGAAAGTGCGAGCAATAGTTGCCAACATCTTGGGCCAGATCGACTTTTCGGGTAAGGATTTTGGTCAAGAGGTCTCTTTCTGTGAAAATGCCGTCATGCAGGCCTTCTACAGTCACTATGACGCTTCCGATCCTCCTTTTGTCCATCACTCTAATCGCTTCAAGAATCGAGGCGCAGCTCTCTAAACTGAAAACATTCCTTGACATCACCTTTTCCAAAGAGGGATTTCCTTCCATTGTCTTGAAGAGTGCCTTAGCCAGATCAGAAGTGGTTATGATCCCGACCAGCTTTGCGCTTTCGTAGACAATCAGCCGGGTCTTGGTCGAAATCATTCTTTTTGCCCCTTCTACAACTGATGTTTCAGGAGACACTTTTGTGAATTGTCTGAGCATCATATCGCCAAGGAGCTTGTCGGGAATTGTGCCAAAAAGATCCAGATAATTCAGGATCTCTCGCTCTGTCAGTATCCCTATGCTAGCGCCGTTCGTTACTACCAGATTGCCTATGCCTTTATTGGCCATGATGTCAATTGCTTCCTGTAAAGTAGACGTATTTGACAGCGAGACCGGATCTTTTGTCATGTGGTTTCCCACCTTTGCCATCTCTTGCATGCCCAGCATGCCTTGAGATTGGTTGTCCTATTACTTAACCGACAAGACTGCACTGCATTACAGTGGAATCCCGGATAAAGGACAGAGCAAATGTGCCAAGTAAGGAAAGAGGAGGCTCTTCCTATTGTCCCAGCACTACTAGCTGGCCCCGCATCGTCGGTGGATGGTATGTGCAGATGTAGTCAAAGACGCCGGCTTCGGATGCCGCAAATTCGATCGTCTTTTGCTCCCCTGCGTTCAGGTCATTGTGTGTTTGGTACGCGCCGCTAGCTATGGTAAAGGTGTGGTGTTCCTGCGTCTCTTCTGGCTCTAGGTTGTAAAAGTGCACTATCACCTTGTCCCCTTTATTGACTGTCATTTGCGTAGGAAAGAACAAGTCAGGCGGTATGCCCAGCTCATCTTCCATTGCTTCAACGCTTTCATCTACTTGTGTGAGAAGGTAAAATTCTCTGGTCTGTGGGACAGGAGCTTCTGCTGGAGCAGGTTGCTGCATAAACCATGCTGCCAGCGATATTGCTATTGCGGCAAGTGCTATTCCTATTGAAGCGTATGCAAGACCATTCCTTGATGTCGTCGATGTCATAATCTAGGTGAAGATTCCATTTCTATATCAATAGCAAGATTGCAGTGCAATGCACAACATTCCTAGTGCTTATCCCATCGTCGTGCCCGGATGATAGTATGGCAAGTGCAATAGAGAATACGACTAACGTTGACGCAAAGTTTCTGAAGCGGCTGTCCAGAATGTACGAGACCGGCATTTCGTTAAAGGACATTTCAGAGGAATTAAGAATAGACGAGAAAAAGGTAAAGATGTTCCTCAAGCTTTTGGGCTACGCATCTGCAGATTGAGGTAAATCACATGCAATTAGCAGAACTCGAAAGGCCGATAATTGATGTCGTACCCCACATCTTCAAGCGACCGGTTTTGCACGTCAGCCCAGCAGATTCTCTCTTGCAGGTCGGAACATTTCTGGCCATTGGCCCCCAGATCTATGTCGATGGGTTGGTCGTTCTTGACGGACAAAAACCTGTTGGCAGAATGGGCGGCCAGCACATTATTCAGTACATTTTGCAACATCGGGACGACTGGTTTCAAGCGGCCGCATCCCAAATCATGAACCACACACCATCGGCGGTAGAAGCAAGCGATCCTCTGGACACCGCACTCGAGATTTTTAGGAAGACCAAGTTTGCATTTGTGCCGATAACCATCGACGGCAGGCTTGCGACATCCCTATCTATACGGGACGTCCTTCGACTCGCCGCCGACAGGCTTGTTACGCCAATTGGAGAACTGTCATCTCAGTTAGTTTCTGTTAAATACGGCACGAGCATTGAAAAGGCTCTGGAATTAATGCTTGAAAAAGGCATTAGAAACCTGGCTGTGAGGACCGAAAACAACAATACCCGCATAATAAACGATCGGAAGATATTGGAATTTCTGCTAAGCTTTGAAGGAAGGCGCGTAATTGCAAGTCCAATGGGGCTCGATGCTGTCAGCCTTGAACTTCTTGACCCAGCAGCTCCAAAGTACGTCAAACGAAGCATGTCAGCTGCGATCGCAGCACAATTCCTTACAGATGTTAGTACACCCTGCCTGCTCTGTGATGATTCGATCGTAACCCCTTGGGACGTCGTCATGAAAGGGCTTCTCAAAGCATAAGCGGTGTATGCATTGCACGCTAGTGCATACTGACCACTAAAATACACTGTTAATTAATAACCGGCAACATGCATGCTCAAGAGAAAAAGGGGCGACCATAGGACGACTGCTGAAACAATGTTATCAGCTCGCATTCACGAATACCAAAAGCCGCTTGTAGTTGAAAACATCCCAAAGCCTAGCAATGTCACTGGAGAAGCAGTTCTTGTCAGGGTAGGAGGAGCCGGCCTTTGCCACAGTGATCTTCATTTGATGAACGGCGAGTGGAAAGACGCGATTCCACTCACCCTGCCCAAGACCCCTGGCCATGAAAATGCTGGCTGGGTTGAAGAAATTGGCGATACTGTCCCTGAAGGATTGTTCAGCAAAGGTGACCTTGTGGCAATATTTGGCGGGTGGGGTTGTGGCATCTGCACATTCTGTAAAAGGGGAGATGAGCAGCTTTGCGTTGCTCCGCACTGGCCTGGTCTGTCCCAGCGTGATGGCGGATATTCGGAATACATCCTTGTGCCTTCGTACAGGTTCCTTGTCAAGGTGGGCAAGAAAGGCAGGCTGAACCCGGAGGAGCTTGCTCCGCTTACCGACGCGGGTCTCACGCCATATAGGGCAGTCAAAAAGGTGAGACACATGCTTGGCCCGGGAACAAGCATAGGCGTGGTAGGTATGGGCGGCCTCGGCGCATATGGCATCCAGTATGCAAGGCTCCTTGCGCCAAATTCGACAGTCATTGCCATTGACCGCGACGACAAAAAGCTCAGCCTTGCAGAAAATTTTGGCGCAGATCGCACGGTAAACTCTGCAACTACCCGGAACATGCGCGACGAAGTGTCGCAGCTGACAGACGGCAGAGGGGTCGACGTGGTGCTCGACACGGTAGGCGCAGAGAATACGGTAAGCGACTCGGTCAGGATTCTGGCAAAGGGCGGCGCGCTGGTGGTGGTGGGGCTATTTGGCAGCCAGATAAAGGTCCCCCTCTTGCCGGCGATAGTAAATGAATACCAAATAATCGCGTCGCTCTGGGGAAACTACAACGAGCTTAAGGAAGTGATAGAACTGGCAAGCCAGCGCAAGATAAAGCACGCCTACCAGAGCTTCCCATTGAGAGAGATAAACAAGGCAGTCGGCCTGCTAAGGCGGGGTCAGATCATGGGGAGGGCAGTGATTGTTCCTTAGCATTTTGTGCATTGCACTGCATTCTTCGTCCTTAAATAAAATTTGGAGCCAGGTTCTTTTATGAAACTACGGACTGAAGAACGGCATCTGAAGGTCGGCGAATTTATGAGCTCACCAGTGGTGACGGTGCGGCCAGATACTAGTTTTGTCGACGCCGTGCAAATGATGACACTGAACGGGATAGGCAACCTGGCAGTTGTAGAAGGCGAAAGAGTAGATGGCATCATTACCGAGCGGGAATTGCTGCAGCATCTGGTATTGAACAAGACGGTGCCAAACAAGAAGGTCAAGTACGTCCTGACGCAAAAGTTTACCAAGTTGACGCCTGAAACCAGCGTGATTGACGCAGCAAGAACTATGATCTCCAAAAGAACCAGGTTGTTGGTTTTTCAGAAAGACAGGCGGACGGGGATGGACAAGCTGAGCGGCATAATAACAGCTTCTGACATTGTCAGGGCGTACCTTCAGACTGATAGAAACCCGTCGATAGAAGGCGCAATGACTAACACAATATTTGCGGTCGGGCCTAACAACACAATTCTAGCAGCTGCCAAAATGATGCTCAAGAAAGGGATCGGAAGCGTGGTCGTAACTGCAAACGGCTCGCCGTACGCCATATTCACCGAGCGAGACCTCCTCAACAAAGTCTTGGGCGAGCATATCGACATTGAAGATAAAGTTGGAGCATACTGCACGCACCCGGTGGTGACAGCAAAGCTTGGAATCGGCGCCAAGGACGCGGCCAAGATAATGTTTGCCCGCAAGATCAAGAGGCTGCCGTTAACGAAGAGAGGTAAGATTGTGGCGATGGTCACAGCCAGGGATCTGGTTGAAGCTTTCCAGAGGGGTAGCTAATGTCTAATGAAATATCGATGAAGCGGATACTTGTGCCCTTGGATGGCTCTGACTCTTGTTTTGAGGCAGCCAAACGCGCAGTAACGCTAGCCAAGATGGCCAAGGCTGAAATAATTTTCATGCATGCCGTGGTCAACCCTCCTTATGTTGAATATAAGAGCGCGGGACTCGTGATCATGCAATACATAGATGAGGCAAAGAGGCACGCAGAGATGTGGTACATGAATGCCGGAGACATGGCTTCAAAAGAGGACGTGAAGTTTTCAACTGAAACCGTGCTTAACGTAGCTTCCATCGCTGATACGATTGTCAATTACGCCGAGAGCAAGAATGTCGACCTGAT
>DATEUD010000124.1:0-12974 GCA_035283265.1 Nitrososphaera sp. | reverse complement strand
ATGAGCAGCATGAGGACCGCCGAGACTGAGAAGCTGCTCGAAGGCGTCTACCGCGACGTCAACATCGCGCTTGCAAACGAAATGGCCAAGTTCTGCGAAAAGGTTGGGGTGAACTTTTGGGAAGCGAGAGAAGCTGCCAACTCGCAGCCGTTCTGCCACATACATAAGCCGGGCGCCGGCGTGGGCGGCGCTTGCATACCGGTGTACCCGCAGTTCATACTCCATGCGGCAGACATCAACAAGATAGAGTGCAACATTACCCGGCTCGGGAGGAACGTCAACGACTCGATGCCGGCCTACTGCGTCAACCAAGCAGTGAAACTGCTCGACGGAACAGGCGTTCCGCAGTCAACTGTCGCCCTGCTAGGCCTTGCGTTCAGGGGCGGCGTGTCAGACACCAGGCTGTCTCCCACCTACAGGATAATCGAAGAGCTAAAGAAACTGAAGGTAAAGGAAATCCGCGTCCACGACCCGCTCGTGGCAAGCGACCCCGGCCTGCCGCAGGACGTGGTCCTGACGTCGAGCTTATCAAAGGCAGTGCAGGACGCCGACCTCGTGATGCTGATTTCAGACCACCCGGAATACCGGAACCTGGGGCAGCAGGACCTCGGCGGCGCGCCCGTGTACGACGGCCGCGGCATCCTCGACAAGTCCAGATTTGCGGAGGGCAGGTTCGCGTCGATAGGCAGACCCAGTTAGGTTTAATACCGCCTGAAAAAAGATTTCAACTGTTTGGCTCGCAACCTGAACCTTTTGCTCACGATAAAATGGGAAGATAATTCTGTGCTGCTCATAGACCAGACAAAGCTTCCAAACAGGCTCGTCTATGTCAGGTGCAGGGGCTACAAGGAAGTGGCAGACGCCATAAAAAAGCTTGTAGTCAGGGGTGCGCCTGCAATCGGGGTGACCGCTGCCTTTGGGCTTGCGCTTGCGGCGCAGCAGAGCAAGGCCAACACGCTGCCTGAATTGATGATCGACCTTGACACCGCGTTCAAGGTGCTGCGAGCGACGCGGCCGACAGCGGTCAACCTGTTCTGGGCGTTAGACCGCGTAATGGGCAAAGCAAGGAAGGCCAAGACGCTGCAGGAAGCGAAAACGGTCGTGCTTGACGAGGCTCTCAAAATGTCTGATGAGGACATCAACGCCAACCGGCGGATGGGCGCAAACGGCGCCAAGCTGTTCAGGGACGGCGACGTTGTGCTCACCCACTGCAACGCCGGCTCGCTAGCGACGGTCGCGTACGGCACTGCCCTTGGCGTGATTCGAGCTGCAAGGGAATCAGGGAAGCGCCTGAGCGTAATTGCCACCGAAACCCGGCCCGTGATGCAGGGCTCTCGCCTTACTGCGTTTGAACTGCAGCACGACGGCATTGACGTCAGCGTGATACCGGACACGGCAGTAGGCTACATGATGGCAAGGGGCGCAATCAGGCGCGTGATCGTTGGCGCCGACAGGGTTCTCCGTACTGGCCACGTGTTCAATAAAATCGGCACTTACCAGGTTGCGATCCTTGCAAGCAGGCACAAGGTGCCGTTCTACGTTGCGGCGCCGCTGTCGACGTTTGATTTTGAAAGCAGTCCAGGGGACGTCGTCATCGAGGAGCGGTCGGTCGACGAAGTGGTCAAGGTGGGCAAAAGGAGGATCGCGCCCAAGGGAGTGAGGGTCTTCAACCCGGCCTTTGACATGACCCCGCCCGAGCTCATCACCGGCATCATCACCGAGCGAGGCGTGCTCACGCCGCCCTTTGAAAAGAACCTGAAGGCGCTGTTAGGCTAGCCTACGGATAAAGTATTTATCGTGTTTTTGTCCACCTTAGGGTAGCTACAATGTCACAAAAGGCAGTCACGGAATCGCAGGTGTATGACGCCCTGAAAAAGTGCATGGACCCGGAAATACCGGTCAACGTGGTTGACCTCGGGCTCATTTATGGCATCAAGGTCGCCAGCGGCAAGGACGTGGACATCAAGATGACCATGACGACAAGAGGATGCCCGCTTCACGATACTCTGGTAAGCGACGTCAAGCGCTACGTCGGCAAGATAAACGGGATTGGCAGCATCAACGTCGAGATCGTGTGGGAGCCGCCATGGACGCTCGAGAAGATGAACCCAGAGGTGCGCGACAAGCTCGGCTTCGGAAAACCAAAGCTCCGCTTCCAGATTGACTATGAACGGAGCAAGCCTCTGAAGGTAGGCGGGTTTGCAAAGCAGGAAGACGGCTCGATGATACTTGCAAACGACAAGGACCAGAGTTTCATGGTAAACGAGGCAATCGTAGAGTTCTGGAACACCTGCGACGGAACCAAGACGATAAACCAGCTCACCGACCAGTTTTCGGCAAAGCTTGGGATGCCCAGGCAGCAGGTCGAGCAGGAAGTCGTCCAGCTGGTGCAGCAGTTGCTTGAAGCCGAGCTGCTAAAGGCCTGATGCTGAACGGGATTTCTTCTTTTCCCAAGGTAATAGTAGAGCTGGGCATGGGCGATGGCAGACTGCTCGAAAGCCTTGCAAAGTGCGATAACGATTCCCTGCATGTCGGCATCGAGCTTGACAGAGAGCAATCCGACCGGGCGCAATCAAGGATCGCCCTTGCCAACGTCGCAATCATGAGCGGCTCCATTGAAGACATTGTCCCGACTTTTCCTGACGCGTCGGTTGACCGCTTTATTGCTGTGCTGCCAGACACGGAGTTTATCGACGAAAAAAAGCAGGACAGGTGGAAGCCGTTCTACAGAACAGTTTATTCCAAGCTGAAATCCGGCGGGACGCTCGAGCTCGTCACGGAAATAACCGACGAGCTCTTGCAGCCGGTGAGCGACGAAGCATATGCAAAATGGGCCGCCTGGCTCAGGGCCAGCTTTCTCTCAATCGGGTTTGTTTTGGCAGGCCAGCAGGAAGGCGCGCCGGCGCAATACTCGTCGCGCTGCCTCGACCAGTTCAGGGGAGACCCGCGGCGGATCCGAATCGCAACGCTGGAGCTTACAAAGCAGTGATCAATAATTCCGGTCGCTGCTTCAGTGTCATTCTTCGCCAATCTGGCTGATAACCGGCTTCATAGTTAGAGCGCGCTTGATTGCCTGGTGCGGAATTCTATTTTTGCGATTATCGTTGGCGCCATGATGCTCGTTTCATTTCTGCCGGCGGCCGCGCAGCTGCCAGAGACTCGAGGGCGGCGGCCAGAGGCTGTCTACGGCAGCACACGGTCCGGGATAGACATCCGCTCCGGCTGGAGCATCTTTGTCATGAATTCAAACCACGTGCACGACAACGGCTACGAAGGGATGATCTGCACCGAATGCAGCGGAGTCAGCATTGGTGGCAATAAGATGGAACAGAGCAAGGAAGCAGGCACCAAGCTGTTTTTGCGTACCAAATCTGCCGGCGTCAGCAACAACGTCGTCAGCTGCGACGAAAAGTTTGGCATCTACCTCAGGAACAACAGGCTGAATGCTACGCAGCCCTAGCCCTGTGCCGCATCGCGCCGTGCTCTGCCATGCACTCCCGTGAGCAAAATTCAGAATTGCAGCCTTCGTGGCTGCACGGCACCGGCTCGGCGTGGTTGAACTTTTTATTGCAGTACGTGCATGTTGCTTCCAGCTCGGGAAAATCGCGATTGAGGAAAGGCTCGCAGGACCTCTTTTCCCGGAACCATAGCACCTCAAGGTTCATTTTTTCGGCGTGCGTCAGGACCGTGTCGTAGGCTTCGTAATAACCGGGCGCGTAGAACTGGCGCATGAAGACGGAGCCGCCGGGGTGCCTTTTTGAAGTAGGATTCCGGTAGGCGACAAGCCACTTTTCCGCAGGCAGCTCATCGCCAGACGCTACCCCTTTCCAGCCTTTCATGACATTTCTTTGCCTGTCGTGATTTTAAATCCTTGCTGTGAGTGCGTTCTGTATATACTGGCGGAGTTCTGTAGCTTTGACCCTTTCCTGCTGCATCGTGTCCCTGTGCCTTACCGTTACAGTATCATCCTGCATCGTCGTCTGGTCGATAGTCACCGCAAACGGCGCGCCCACCTCTTCAAGCCTGCGGTAGCGCCTGCCAATCGAACCGGACTCGTCGTAAAAGGTGTCAAACTCGAATTTCAAGTCGGAATGGATCTTGCGCGCCTTTTGGTCCAGCCCGCCCTTTGTCATCAGCGGCAATATGCCCACCAGGACGGGTGCAAGGTACGGCTTAAGCCTCAGCACCACCCTGTCGTCGTGCTGCTCATCTTCATAGTAGCAATGCTCGAGTATCGTGTAGATACTTCTATCAATGCCCATCGACAATTCAAATACGTGCGGCAGCACCTTGGTCTGGTCCACAGGGTCGACCACTTCGAGGCTCTTCTTGCTGGTCACCCCGTGCCCTTTCAAGTCATAGTCCGAGCGGTAGTTGCACGCGACGAGCTCAAGCCAACCGATGCTTGTCTCGACTTCAAAGTCAAACGCGACAGTTGCGTAGAACGCCTTTTCCTCGTCCGATAATCGTCTAAACCGGCTGCGCTTGACGTCGACGCCGGTCTTGTCGTAGAATTCTATTAGGAGCGCAAGGTAATAGGCGACGAGCTTGTTTGGTATCAGGCCTTTCTTGATCGCCTCGTCGGCCGTTGCCTCTGTTATTGACGAGCCGTCGTGCGAGAATATCCTCAGGACTGTGTTTTTCACTTCCTCAAACTTGGGCATCTCGTCCAGTCTGTTAGGGTTGCAGAATACCTCGACCTCGGCCTGGTAGAACTCCCTCAGCCTGAGGAGGCTCTGTCTTGGCGCGATTTCATTGCGGAAGCTCTTGCCCACCTGCGCGATTCCAAGCGGCAGGCGGCCCCGCATCGTCTTGAAGACGCGTGGAAAGTCCACGAATATCGTCTGGCAGGTTTCCGGCCGCAGGTACGCTTCCTCTGCCGCCGGCCCGATGCCGACGCGGAACATCATGTTGAACCTGCTTACGCCGCCAAACTCGCCCTTGCAATTCGGACACACTAAATTATGCTTCTTTATCAGCGCGTTTATCTCTTCATCTGCCATCTTTTCTGGCACGTTTTCGCCGGTCTTTTCCGTAATATAGCGGTCGGCGCGGAACGTAGAGTTGCATTTTGTGCACTTTACGATAGGATCGGTAAAGTTTCCGATGTGCCCCGACGCGACAAAGACGCTTTTGCTCATTATCTGGCACCCGTCGATCTCCATCATGCTGTCGCGCCTGACCAGCTCGCGCCGCCACAGCTCGACGAACTTGTTCTTCATGTTAACGCCCGTCGGCCCGTATTCCCAGAATCCGGCGGGGGCGTCAGAGTAGATCTCGCAACTTGGAAAGTAGAAACCGCGTTCTAGCGCCAGTTTCATTACCTCGTCGTAATTTGCCACCATCTGCAAGGAGCAGACATCCAAGACGGGCTTTAAATTTATTGCCCGGGTTTTATGTAAGACTGTTTTGTTGTGAACGCATAACATTTTATCTCGGTCAAAATCCCCTGTTAGTGTCTGGCTTGAAGGTCTCTGATAGGACGCATGGCGTGGCATATGCTATCCGCGACATTGCCACCTATGCGCGAAAATACAAGGCGGCTGGAAAAGAGATACTATACCTCAACATAGGCGACCCTGTCAAATTCGACTTCAAGACACCTGATCATATCAAGAAGGCGATGATTGACGCCGTCAACCGCGACGAAAATTACTACACCGACTCCGAAGGGCTGCCGGAGCTGCGCCAGGCTATAGTTGAGAAAGAGTCCGAGAAAGGCCTTAGCGTCAACGAAGACGACGTCATTGTCACAAACGGCGTGTCGGAAGGCCTTGACATGACGATGGCCTCAATCGTTGACCCAAACAGCGAAGTGCTGATGCCCGTGCCCTACTACCCGCCCTATTCGTCGTACGCAAAATTTTACGGTGGCAGGCCAGTCGAGTTCAAACTGCACGCAGACGGCAAGCCTGACCTTGAAGATTTGAGATCAAAGATTACGCCCCGGTCGCGCGCTCTTTGCATAATAAGCCCAAACAACCCGACTGGCGAGGTTTTCGACAGAAAGAGCCTGCAGCAGCTGATAGACATTGCGGCAGAGCACGACCTCTATGTCATTTGCGACGAGATATACGACAAGATTGTTTTTGATTCGCATTTTACCGGTATCGGCAAGGTGGCCAAGGACGCCCCTGTCATCCTGCTCAACGGTTTTTCAAAGGCGTATATGATGACCGGCTGGCGCTGCGGCTACATAGCCATGAACAGCAACTCCAAAAAGCTTGCCGGGCTCCGCGAAGACATTCCAAAGCTTGCGCGCGTGCGGATTGCCGCGAACCTGCCGGTGCAGATCGCGGCTGTTCAGGCGCTCAGAGGGCCGCAAACTCATATTCCAAAGATGGTCGACAAGCTGAGGGCAAGGCGCGACTATGTGGTCAAGCGCCTCAACGCGATGGGGATGCAGTGCAGGGTCCCGCACGGTGCGTTCTATGTGTTCCCCAAGGTCAACCTTGGCACACGGTGGAAGGACGACCAGCAGTTTGTAATAGATCTGCTCAACAGCACCGGCGTCCTGACGGTGCACGGCTCCGGCTTTGGATCGACCTACGGCTCGGGGCATTTCAGGATTGTCTACCTGGCGCCGGAAGAAATTCTGGAAAAGGCGATGGACAAGCTCGAGCGCTTCATGAACAGCAAGTAGGCTAACTTTTTTCGTCCGTTTTTGACGCGCCTTCATAAGCAATTGCAGGGATGATTTTTCTCCTGCTCAACGCCAGTGCCAGGGCAGCCGACGCCAGCGAGATCAGGGCGGCTGTAAGAAATATCAGGTTGTACGCGTCCTGCGTGGGGAATTGCCCAGCAACTCCCTCTACGGTTCCTTGATACATCTGTTGCAATACTCCGGCTAGCGCCGGACGCACTGACATTCCGACTAGGTTGAGAAGCAGCGTCATTCCGAGGGCAATCCCGGTCACTTGCATCGGCACGGAAAGGAGTATTACATTAAATGCGCCGGTAATCGAAAGCGAAAGCCCGGTTGCGAGTATCGCGAGTCCAACTGAAACCATGTTTTCTGTCGAATGGAACATTAACAAGCTAAAGAATCCGATCGCGCTGATTAAAGTGCCAACTAGTATCAGCTTGGTGTTTTTAACTTTATTCAGGATAAAGCCTGACATAATTGTCCCGATCAGCAACACAACCATGAAGGGCAACTGAACGCTAGCAACGGCAACGGCGTCGCCTCCGAATCCTAGTGGCTGTGGGCTTCTTACCATGACAGGGATCGTCAGGTATACCATGAAAATGGACAGGAAGATCAGCATGAGAATGATGGTCGGAGGAAGGAAACTTTTGTTAGTCATTAACTTGAAATCAAGCAAAGGTACATGCACTCTCTTTTCAATGACGATAAAAGCTGCAAGCGATGCTCCTGATGCGGCAAAGAGGCCGGCAACCTGATACCCTGCGGCGGCGCTGTTGCTTTCCAGGAAGGTGATGCCGGCCAGAAATGAAATTATTGTAGCCGCAAGGGTCAGCGTTCCCTTTATATCAATTGTTCGGTCATTCGACGGATTGCCATTACCTGCCTCAACTTTAGCTTCCATTGATGCTGGACTCTGGACGCGCACGAACTTCATTATTATCAGCCAGAGTGCTATTGCGACAGGAAGTATCGCCAAGAACGTTGCCTGCCACCCAAAGTTTTGGATTATGGCTGCACCACCCACCAGGCCTACAACGGCCCCGCCAGAAAATGTGGAGCTGAATATCGTCTGGCCTATTGCAAGCTTTTTCTCCGGAAGGACTTCCCTGATGATTCCAAAGGCAATAGGGAACATTGCCATCCCAACGCCCTGGGCCGCTCTTGCTGCGAGCATGAATTCGATGTTGGTGGCAAATCGTCCTGCCAAAACGCCTACTGTGTAAACTGCCATTACTATGAGCAATATCTTTTTCTTCCCATAGATGTCAGACAGCCTGCCTCCAATCGGCGTCATGACGGCCGCTGCAATTATGTAAGACGAAAGTAGCCACGACGAGGTGCTGTACGAGATGTTGAAATCGCGGATGAAATCCGGAATGGCGGGCAGTATCATTGTCTCGTCAAACATAACAATCAGGCCCAAACAACTCAAAATGATGAGCGTTCTCCATCCTGAACGATTCGTGTCTTGCTTTTCTACGCTAGCCACCTGATTATCAACAACCTAGTATGGGCCTGGTCCCGTAATTCTTCTAACCGATTGCGGCAAATCTTGATGCAAGAAAGCCACAAGGTTTCCTATAGTACGGTGCGGCTAATAAATTCAGCAGCATCCATTTGCTAACCGAGTCAGCATAATCTTTCAAGGTAAATGTTAACTTACTGCCATCTTCCTTTGTGCTATCGCTTTTTCCGGAGCGAAGAAATGTAGTCGATGTCCATGTCCAGCCACTTTTTAGGGCTGCATCTTTTAGACCACCCCTTCGAGTCGACAAAGACGAATCCCCTTTTCGGGCGGCTTGAAAAGTCGATTGGCCTTGCATGTGGGCGCGCTAGCGCGTCTTCATAGCGTTCCGGAACCACGCGGATGACAAGGTCGTCTTCGATTGTGCCAAAGCACATGTTGCCATTGAGGAGAAATGATACCCCTCCGAACATTTTCTTTTCGCTCAGGCCTTTGCGCTATGTCAAGGTACGGATCTTGTCGGCCAGTTGCTCGCCTGTTGTTAATCGACGACGAAGGAGACATTACCTTTGTCATGATAAAGCAGAGTCTGGAATTGGCGGGCTCTGCCGTCGACGCTGAACCGATTCTATCGAGGGATTCAAGAATTTTCGAGCTGGTGTATACAACTTACTTTGTGATGCTCGACATAAGGATGTCCGACTTCGACGGGAGAGAGCTATACGGCAAGTTGAGGGAAATCGACAGCAAATTCAAATTCAAGGTATGCTTTATTTCCACTTTTGTTTCGAGCGAGTACGAAAGGCTCAGGCAGCAGTACAGGCAGCAGTACCCCGAGCAGGTTGACAGCGGCTGCTTTATCGAAAAGCCCGTGACTATGACAAAGCTGGTCAGATAGTCAAGTCCCAGCTCGACATCCCGCGCGCTAGCGGGCAACAAGAATGATTATAAAACAAATCCGACATTAATTACATGTGTTCACGAAAAAGGCCCCCTGGCAGAGGCGGGACACCGGCCTCACTGCAAGGATAATCGTCAGCTTTGCAGTCCTCACGATACTCTACCTAATATTCTTGAGCGTGCTTGCCTACGTCGGCCTTGGCGCCATCCCTATAGCCATCATTGCAGGCGTCATGATACTGGCGCAGTGGTACTTTTCAGACAAGATAGTGCTTTGGAGCACGGGCGCAAAGATAGTGACCAGAGAGCAGTTCCCGGAATTGCATGATCTGGTAGAGCGCATAGTAGCGCGAAACAACCTGCCCAAGCCAAGGATTGCGGTCGTCAACACCCAGATCCCAAACGCGTTTGCAACGGGCAAGACCCCTAAGAGCTCAATCGTCGCCGTGACCATGGGCTTAATGGACCAGCTTGACACCGAAGAGCTGGAGGGTGTCATTGCACACGAGCTGGCGCACATCAAAAACCGCGACGTGCTGGTGTTGACCCTTGCAAGCCTGTTCTCGACGATCGCGTGGTACCTGATGAGGTTTGGCATGTACGGCGGGATGTATGGAGGGTACAGTGGGCGCAGCAGGAACAGCGGAGGCAGCATGGCGGTCATACTGATAGTCGCGATAATCACGTGGTTTGCCAGCTTTTTGATAATCAGGGCGATATCGCGCTACCGCGAGTTCGTGGCCGATAGGGACAGCGCGCTCATGACTGGCAAGCCGAGCAAGCTGGCAAGCGCGTTGCTCAAGATAAGTGGCACCATGAAGCGCATGCCGACGAAGGACCTGCGCGAAGTCGAGGGTATGAACGCTTTCTTTATCATCCCGGCGCTGTCAGGGGACGCCTTTGCAAGCTTGTTCTCGACTCACCCGCCAGTCGATAAGCGGGTGAAAAAGCTCATGGAAATGGAGGCTGCAATGAGCTGAGCTTATTCAAGAGGATACGCGACAGCATCAACAACAAACGCCTGCCAAAGGCAGACTCGGACATACTGTTCTCAATTTCTTCCGTGCACGTTACTTTGGAAGTAAAGTTGGGGCTAAAGGTGACCGGCAGGTGCGCGCTCACTTTCAAGACAGTGAGCGGCACGTTCTTTTACGAAATGGAGCAGGATGTCAGGCGCTTTCTTGGCTCCCTACAACCGGAATTTGACCTGGCCTTTCGCACGGTCACCGACTCGTACGGCTACATGTGGATAGTGTTTGAAGGCAAGAGGATCGAGGATCTGCTGGCCGGCCTGACTGCCACAGGCGATATTGTAGCAGAAAAGGGATTTTCAGATCAGCTCTTGGCAGCTGTGTTTGAATTTGCAAACGAGCGGCAGGGCGGCCACCAGTATTTGATATACAATTACAGGCGCAACAACTTTTACCCGTTCGTGCCAACCGGCAACAAACTAAGGGACACGGAGAATGAAATGAAGATGGTGGCCGCTGCAGCCGAAGAAATGCCCTTTGAAAAAGACATGACGCTCTGGTACCCACTGTGGGACCTTCCCCTTAAAACTCGGGGATGACGCCTTCTCCTCTGAACAGCCTTTTTGCTTCGTCTATCGACAGGTCCACGCTTGGCAGTATGATGTCAGACTTGATTATCTCCCTCGGGTCAAGCGGCTTGCCATTTTTCACCACAATGTCACTCAGCTCTGTCAGCCTTTTCTTGAATTCCAGGTCATCCGACCTTTCCGTACTTACCAGCTCTACTATCGCGTTGTCGATGTCGTTGAGCTTTTTCAAAGTCTTGCTGTCCACGGTGAACTGTCCGTGGCCCATTATCCTGACTATTTTCTTGCCAGCCGACCCGCCGGCGCCTTTCGCCTTTGTCCTAGCAACTACGGCCTTTTTGCGGGCTTTGGCAGCTGGTTTTCGCGCGGAAACTGCCTTTTTGGCGCGCAATTTGCCTTTTGATTTAAGTTTGTTAATGGCCGCCCTGCCTTTTGACTTCACTTTTCTCCTCATTGTTGCGCTTCTTGCTCCACTTGTTGCTTCTTTTTACGTTCCTTCTCTGACTTTAACTTTGCTAATTCCTCTTCAACAGAACTCTGTACTGTGATTTTTTCCAATTCCTTCTCAATTTCATCCTTATTTGATGTAAAATCTGTAAGAACTCCTGAATTTATCATGTCATCCAGCGCCTGTGCCTTTGCCTTCATGTTCTCGGTCTTTTCTTCTGCCCGGTTCATGGCCATGCCAACGTCGGCCATCTCCTCCGAGATGCCGGTGACGCTCTCTTTTATCTTGACCTGAGCCTCCGCGGCCGAATACCGCGCCTTTATGACCTCCTTTCTTGACTTGAATTCTTCCACCTTGGTTGCCATGCGCTTTTCCGCATCTTCCATCTTTTGCGCCTCTTCCAAAAGTTCAGCTATCTGCTTGTCAAGGCTCTGGACCTGGAGGAGGTTGGCGTTCTTGCGCTCAAGGGCAAGCCTTGCCAGATCTTCCCTGCCGGCGTCAAGAGCCCTCCTTGCCTGCTCGTCGAGCTGCCGGATGTTGTCCCACAACCTTGACTTTTGCATTTCAAGCCGCTTGCGCGACGTGATAATTTCTGCAAGGGCTCTTCGCAACTTGTTCAGCATTTCCAGCTGTTTGACGTACGAATAATCGAGAGCTTCGCGTGGATCCTCGAACCTGTCGAGGAGCATGTTCACCTTTTGCTTGATAACGGCTGAAACGCGGTTCATGAGGCCCAATTTTTGTCAACTATTATTCAAAGTCTGGCTATTAAAATATGATGTTACCTGTTGAGCCTTCGCCATTCGCGCTCGTCCGGAGGGCCATAGTCTTCCTTTTTCTTGAAAAATCCCCAGTAGAGCAAAAAGCCGCCGGCGGCAATCATTGCAATCGCAAACTTCTCGTTTGTGATCTGGCCGTTGACAAAGTTGTCAAGGAAGCGCTGCGTGCCGTCTTCGATAAGGCCGGCAGAATGCTCGATGTTGAAGAGCACGAAGTTCCTGATCAAAATGATCGCGGCGCTTACCATGAATAGGATTCCCATTGCAGACATCCAGTTCCTCCCGCGCTTTCTGCCGCCGATCTCTTCCTTCCACCTCATGCCCGCAAGGTGTAGATGGCGGCATTGCTGATAACGTTTGCGTTTAGATCAGTTTCACGCCGGGGTTCTTCATCTTGTTCCTTTTGGCGGCGTTCAGGAGCATCGGAGTAAGGATCTCTGCCTGGTACGTAAGCGCAAGCGGGCCGAGGTAGACTGGGCGCAAGCCGGAAATTTCAGAAACAAGTTCCGTCAGTTTTGCGACGGCGCCCTGATCGTCGCCGCAGATGAACGTGTCTGCGTCAAGGCCCTGGCCGACATTTTTCAATTTCACTTCAGATATCGTGTGGAAAGCAGAGACAACCCTTGGCCTAGGAGGCAGCTTGTCGGCAACCATTTCTGCCGCCTGCTTCTTGCCTTGCTCGAGTGGGATGTAGACAAACCCGACGTCTGTCCTTGCCATGGGGACGATGGGCGATACTACGATGCAGTCGTCGCGGATCTTGCCTGCCAGTCTGCCGCACGTATCGTCGATGAATTCGTATGGGATTGAAAGTATCAAAACGTCAACGCCCTTGCCAAGCGCAATGTTGTCGTCGCCGGTGATGCTGCCGGCTATGCTGCCATAGGCCTCTTTGGCAGCCTTGCTGTAATTGTTTGCAGCTTCTCTGGCCTTCTGGGCGTCCCTGGAGCCAACAATCACGTCGTGCTTTTTGCACCACCTGAGCGCAAAGCCCTCGCCCATGCCGCCGGTGCCACCCACTATACCTATTCTCATAAGGTCGTTCACAAGTGATCTCGATATTAACTTTACATTGGCCACAGATGGCATCTAAAAAATTATAAGTAATCCCACGGTTCAGCTGCACAGCCATTGCCACTAGTCATCTTCATGCGCCACGGCGAGGCCGAGAACAA
>DATEUD010000123.1:0-7225 GCA_035283265.1 Nitrososphaera sp. | reverse complement strand
GCCAGTATCCCTGCAGGGTACCCTATCTGGGCATGGGCCCCGTTTATCACGGCATAGATCAAAAGAGCCATGTTGTCTGCTACCCCGAGGTCGGAAGCTCTTACCAGCACAAACGATAAGTTGAATGCGCCGATGCTGAACCCGCCCATTATTGCCGAGCGCGACGAACCTCTTTTCCGCCAGCACCCTTCTTATGTTGCCAGCGATAGAGCGTGTGAACCCGGACGGCACAAACTTTTCCCTTACAAGAAACACCAGAATAATGACCGCGACTGCGCCCGGCGTGAGCGAGAGATAGAACACGCCGGCAAACCCTACGAATGAAAAGAGCGCAAAGGTGATCAGCGGGCCTAGTATTGCCCCTGCCTGATCCACCGAGCGGTGGAGCCCAAACGCCCGACCGGCCTTGCCCTCGGGCACTGACTCACTTATCAGCGCATCCCTCGGCGCAGTCCTTATCCCCTTGCCCACCCTGTCTACCGACCTCACGGCAAACACGTCTGCTCAGCCGCCTGCCAGAGCAAAGAAGGGCTTGCTTGCAGCGGACAGCGAGTATTTGACCAGAACAAGGGGCTTTCTTTTCTGCACCTTCTCAGAAACAGTTCCTGACGCCATCCTGACTGTGTAGCCCAGCATTTCTGCTACTCCTTCCACGAGCCCCAGAATCGTCCTTGAAGCGCCAAGCTGACCTGTCAGGAAAAGTGGCAGGAGGCCGAAAACCATCTCTGAAGAGATGTCTGTAAAAAGGCTGACAAGCCCCAGCGCGGCGCGTTGCTGTTGCCTTTTTTCTCCTCTTTCACAGCACGTAGATTTGCGTCGGTGTTAATTAAGTGGAGGACGTGATCTATGTCAATCGTTCTGGTGCACGTATTCATCAATATCCAGCCCTTCGCGTATCTCATCGGCGGGCACGTCCGAAGAACCGCCCTTGCGCTTGCGGCTTTGCTTTGCAAGGTAGACCACCCTCTGGGGGAACGGCATCTCAACGTTGTTGGCGTCAAGCTCGCGCTTGATCTGCTGTATCATCTGCTTCCTCATATCAAACCAGACTGAGAACGGGACCCAGCACCACACGTTGATGTTGACCGCCGAGTCGCCAAGGCTGTCCACGTAGACGTCCGCCTCTGGCTCGACCAGCACGAGCGGCGTCTCCTTCAGCGTCTTTCTGATTATTGCCAACACCTTTGCACTGTCTTCCTTGTACGCAATGCCGACGTTTATTTCGACACGGCGAGCTGCCGCGTTAGAGTAGTTCCTGATCTCTGACAGGAACACATCAGAGTTGGGCAGCCTGACGTACGTCCCATCGAACATGCGAAGGCGCGAAGAAAGCGTCGTTATTTCTACTACGACGCCGGCCACGTCAGGCAGCTTGCCGGTTATGAGGACCGGGTCCCCTATCTTCATCGGCTTGTCTATCTGCAGGAAAATGCCAGAGATCAGGTTTGAAAAGAGTGACTGAGTCGCAAAGCCGATGACGATGCCGGCTATGCTTCCTGCGAGGAACAGCCCCGACAGGTTTATGCCTGATATTCCGAGTGCAGAGAGGAGCGCTATTGCTATTATCGCATAGTAAAGGACCCTGCCGATAGTTTTGCGCATGTCCGGCGGGAGCCTCGAGCCGACGTACCTCGTGGTGACTATGCGGGCAAAGTGCGCTATCGCAAAGCCGGCTACAATTATCATTATTGTAAGCAGTATCGTAAAGGGTGCAACCGGCGTCCCAAACAGATCTATTGTTCCCGGGATCGCGATCCACGAAGACGTCGCATTTTCTGCCGACACGGTGTCAATTATGCAACGGCGTGATATATTGGTTTAAGCAGATAGGTTTACAAATGCACGGTAACAACTTTTGCATCATTGGAAGACCTGCTTGGGCAGCATCGGCTGCAGTCCAAGGCGACAAAGGACTACCATCTTGTATTTGGAGAAAACAGGATCGAGATCAACAGCGCCGGCTCTTCGCTTTCGTACAGGCGCTACGCGGGGAGCGAGCTTGCGGCCGAAGCAATGATAGTTTCAAACGAAGACCCAGTCATAATCGGGGTCTTTCCAAACCCGCCGCTTTTCACTCCCAAGCCTGTTGCAAAGAACCTATACCTGAAGTTCATGTCGCCGGTGGTAGTTGACCAGAGGAGCCAGGCAGTGGTCTATGCAAAAATGCCTATTGAGATAGGCATCTACCGCCAATCAAAGGACGAGGAAATGCTCATCGACGCGTTTTCGCGCAGGCGCCAGCAGTACGCGCTTTACGGCTCGCCTGAAAGTGGTGTCGTGTGCCGCTACACTGAAACCGAAATCAGCACGGACAAGGACGGCATCAAGCCGGCGAAATACGAAGAAGCGCTGGTGCGGATCAGGATTAAAAACGACATAGACGATGTCGTCAGAGTGAGCAAGGTGATAATCCCGATGGACGGCGTGATACTTGACCACGCGCACGACGATTGCTGGCTACCGGGGAGTGTTGAGATGGACCTTGATTCGTCATTTGGCAAGGACGTCGTGCACGTGCGCCTCACGAGCACCAAGGTAAAGCGGTTCGACAAGACAAGCAGCAGGGTGAAAAAGGAAGAGACGCTAGTCTTCTTGATGGATGCCGGGTACTAGATTTCGTGTATCAGCTCTGACAGGTTCCTCTTTGGCTTTGCCTGCAGCATCTTTTGAGGGTAGCCGAGGCACAGTATGCACGCCGGGACAAGGTCTGTGCCCAGCGCCTGCATCGCCTTTTGCTCGTCTATCATGCCTATCCACACCGAGCTCAAACCCAGCGCGTGGGCAGCAAGCTGTGCGTACGCCGCAGCCAGCGTGGCGTCTTGAACGGAGAACTTTTTGATGATCTGTGGCGGAAAATTCATCTTGACCCTTGACGGGTCCATGCAAAAAACCAGCACCACCGGCGCGTTCACGTACGGCTGGTTGTTTGCAGCCTGGGCAAGCTTGAGCTTGAGGTCCTGGTTCTTGACGTTGTAAATCTCAAATCCCTGAAAGCCCCCGGCCGTGGGCGCGGTGTCGGCTGCTGCAAATATCATTTCTAGCTTCCAGTCCTCCACCTCCCTGCCCTCGAACTTGCGCTGAGACCTGCGGTTCAGCATCACGTTGAAAAGGTTGGTCTGCAGGATGTCGTCTACTTCCGACGGCGCCTCTTCCTTTTTCGGGTACAGCTTTTTTTCGCTTTCGCTTTCGTCGCCGGCGTACATCCTTGAAAAAATGTCACTAGGGTACATCCTGATATGCAGGGAGGCTCTTTGCAATAAAGATTTTCTATCATGATGTAAGACTGAAATAGTGCTCTGGCCGATTACAGTTCTCGGCAATGGTTCAGACAAAAAAGATGGTCATTGAAGTGGAGATAGAAATCGACGTCCCGATGGACATTGTGCAGGACAAGGGCAGGATAAAGGCTGTTGAGGAGGGCATTGGCCGCAGCATTTCAAAGGGTCTGTACGATCAGGGCGTCTCGTTCCAGATAAATAGGATAGGCTACAAGATCAAATGACTGTATTGGGCAGCGCGGCTGCCATTATAGACTCATGGGAAACGGCAAGTTACACTCAAGTGGTTAAATACTGCGTCTCACGTTTCGCTTTTACGGACATATTCCGGATAGCTTCGATCGTGTTCCTTACGATAGGAAGCGGATACCTTTCTAGGTTCCTTGCACTGGACATGTGATCCGCGTGATTGTGGATGTCAATTACATGAGCTATCCTGTCAAAACCCGCCTTCCTCGCCTCTGCTACGACAAAATCGATGTCAAGCAGCGGGTCGACCATGACACATTCGCCACTTTCCATTGAGCTAATGAGGTACGTGAAGCACCCTAAATCGTTCCGTCTTATCTGTCGAAATACTGTCAACGGCACAGAAAGTAAGACCCGGGTATAATAACATAATTTGTGGAGAAAGGAAATAGAATAAATACCGTAAATACTGATTTCATGGTAATATGGAATGCGCAGTATACGACACCTATGTTACAAAGAAGGACGGCAGGATTATGCACTTTGACGTAATAGTGGAGGCAAGCACTCTGCACGAAAAGGCAATCGAGTACGGCAAGGAATACCTTACTACCGCCGGCCAGAGCGGGCAAAAGATGACGCAAGAAGAGTGCCAGTTCTGCCACATTCAGGCAGCGCCGCCTCCAGTAGAAAAGGCAATCAAGCAAAGCGGCTATTGGATTCAAAAGATGGAAGGCTGTCCCCAATAGGGCTTATCCTTTTTTCATCCAGCCCGAATACTGTTTTTTCTAGAAGATTTACGTACGTTATTTATTAGCTAGCGCAATCTCCTGCATTTGGAATGGATGCGGGTGAATTAGCAATTAGGTTGGAGAGGGTTTATGTCTGCAAACGATGCAAGGCTAGCTTTATTCTAAAATCTGACATGACGGATCATCAGGCGACGACCAACCACAGCAGGAATTATGAAATGCCAGTTGATCGAGGGTCAAGAGCATGGAACTTATTCAATAATCCAGACTAGCACAAATTATAATTAAGGCAGCCACCGCTGATGCATTGCGCGCATGAATGACGACAGCGAGTGGAACCCTGACAAAAGGCAGAGAATGCCCAAGGTCGAGGACATCCTCAAGGCCAGAGAATTGCTGGCAGGGACCGTCAGGAAGACGCCTCTCCAGAGTTCCAGGACTTTCTCGGGGCTCGTCGGCACAAACCTGTTTCTCAAGCTTGAGTGTCTGCAGGTAACGGGCTCTTTCAAGGTACGCGGGGCGTTTGTCAAGGTAAGCAGGCTGTCGGACAAACAGGCAGACCACGGTGTGATTGCAGCGTCTGCAGGCAACCACGCGCAGGGGGTGGCCTACGCTGCCGCGATAAAAAAGATCCCGTGCACGATTGTCATGCCTCAAAATGCGTCGCCAGCCAAGGTTGCTGCAACGCGGTCGTATGGCGCGAAAGTGGTCCGGAAAGGAGCAAACTATGACGAGGCTTGGGAAGCCACGCAAGAGATCGCCAAGGCAGAGGGCAAGACGATAATTCACGCTTTTGACGATCCAGACATCATTACAGGGCAGGGGACGATAGGCCTTGAGCTCCTGGAAGACCTGCCGGACGTTGACAAGATATACCTGCCGGTTGGCGGCGGTGGGCTCGCAGCCGGCGTTGCAATCGCAGTCAAGTCGAAAAAGCCAAACGTAAAGATAATTGGAGTCGAGTCAAAGGCGTTTCCCGCAATGAAAGAATCAGTGGCAAAGGGCTCTCTCCAGTCTACCAAAAAAGGCTACAGCATAGCAGACGGCATTTCGGTAAAGCAGCCAGGAAAACTGACGTACGAGATCGTGAGCAAATACATAGACGACATTGTGCTGGTTGACGACGTGTCGATAGTCAAGACGATGTTTCTTTTGATGGAGCGCGCTAAATTAGTGGTCGAGCCGGCCGGCGCGGCAAGCCTCGCCTACTTGCTCTCAAACGGCGGCCACGCAGGGAAGAAAGACACGGTCGCAACCATCCTGTCAGGCGGCAACGTCGACATGTACCTGCTCGGGCAGGTTGTGGCAAAGGGGCTATTGCAGATGGGCAGGATGCTCAAGGTCTTTATACTTCTCCCTGACAAGCCCGGCGCACTAAAGGGCGTGGTTGACAGCATCGCCGAGCTGAGCATCAACATCGTCGAGGTGGACCACGACAGGCTCAGCTCACAGATCCCTGCAGGGACTGCTGGCGTGTACCTGAGCCTTGAAATGGAGGACGAAAAGCACGCGCAGCGTTTGGTGGAATTCCTGAAGCAAAAAGGGATCGAGTTCAAGGTAGTTAGCTGATATAGTTGTATTCTCGGAAGCCCGCCTTGTCGGCAGTGGTGCCGCCCAGCTTTACCAGCACGAATTCTTTGTGGGCGTGGATGACAGAGTCGGTAAAGGCGCGCTCGTTGCGATGAAGCCTCTCGTACTCTTCCATCGAGAGCTTTTGTCGCGGGCCAATGTCTTCTTCCAGGTCCATCTTCTTCACGACCTGCTTGTACTCTGGCTGAATCACGCTGCTGAACACCATCGCGCTGCTTCCGCTGCCGTACGAGCCAAAGCCGATCCTCCTGCCTTCAAGGTCCGTCCCTTTCCTGAACTCGAATTCGAGCAAGCTGCGCAGACTCATGTACATTGACGCGGTGTAAAGGTTGCCGATTATTGCAGACGCTTCAAGCGAAGTCGCCATTTTTTTCTCGTACACTTCGTTATAGAACGACGTCTGCATAAAGGCGCGCCTGAACTGCTCGTCTGCCTTCATGAACTGGGTGTCGGCAAGAATTGATTCAATAGTTCCACGCGCGTCCTTTGGTTGCGGCTCGGGCGTCCCGATCTCCTTTATGACATGCTTCCAGCGCGGCAGGTGGCGCCACTCGTGCCTCAAAAGGTAGGCAAGGGCCTTTTCGCCCATCTTCCGGTATGGAAGGTGCACCGCGAAAAAGTCTATATGATCGGTAATTGACTCGCCGTCCTTGAGCTTTACAAGGCCGGTCTTGATTGCCTTTTCCTTGTAGGCGTCAAACGCCTTCCTGACAGATATCAGGTACAGCAAATTGGAGTAGCTGCCGTTCACAAGCGGGGTTTCCTTGCCAAACGGGCGGTAAAAGTCATATTCGTTCTTGATTGTTGTTGAAGCGACCTTTTGGTCAAAGGCCATCAGGCGAGGCTGCTCCTTGATGAGCAGGGCGACTGCGCCGGCTCCCTGTGTGTATTCGCCGGTGGAGCCCATGTCGTACTTTGCAATGTCGCTTACGATGACGACTGCGGCCTTGCCGCTGTTCTCTTCTGCCCTTATCCAGTTTGCGTTGTCATAGAGCGCGTATGAGCCGCTCACGCATGCGAACTTGCATTCGATGCCGCCGGCGTGCTCGAAAGAGCCTTCGCCGTAGATCTGCTCCAGCATCCCGATAACAAAAGAGTTCATTGCCTTTGATTCGTCCAGTGACGACTCGGTGGCGACGTAAACCCGTCCAATGTCCTGCGGATGCAGGCGGCTCCTCTGCATCAGCTTCAGGCACGCGTTTGCGGCCATGCAGGCAGAATCCTGGTTAGTGTCAGCAAGGGCCATCTTTTTAATTCCTATACCGTACTCGAGCTTTTGCGGGTCGATGCCTCTTGCTTCCGCAAAATCCTTGTAGTCGAGGTAAAGCTTAGGGACGTAGATAGCCAGATCGTCGATACCTACTACTGGCATTACTGCCAATCGTAGGGCTATTAGTCATTTAAAGGTATATCTGG
>DATEUD010000122.1:0-7989 GCA_035283265.1 Nitrososphaera sp. | reverse complement strand
AGAATAAGTCGGTGCCTCCTGCAAGCTCTGGCATGTCAAAGGCAGATCACGCGCGCCAGCATGCATTCAGTGAGTCCGGCATTTACAAAGAACGGACTGCCTCCGATGTTTCCGGGGATGTCGTCGGTACTGTAGACGAAGCACAGGCTGACGGAACGATCATCAGGACAAGAACGGTGAGGAAACCAATCCTGAAAAAGACGTTTGCGCTCAAGAGGATCGGCTACAAGGTCATACCGTACGAGGACGAGACCGACTCGCGCTACAGCTTCACCACCGAAAACATTGTATTTGTGAACAAGGCCAACCCGACCTATCGCGCAGAGGCAGCAAGGGGAGACGAATTCCTGATGAGGCACGTCATCAGCATCGTCGCCGAGGTGGTGGCGCAGGAAAAACACCCGGAGGGCAAGGACGCGCTCGAGCTCCAGAACAGACTTGTCGCAGAAGCGATAAGGATACACGACATCAACGTGCTAAAGCGCTAGCCGGATCAAAAAATCTGCTGTTAAATAGAAAAGACTAAATCTAACTGGCGTCTCGATGTAAGTCATATGGCGTTTGAATTCATGCCGGGCGCAACGGTAGTCGGTATATCGTACAATAATGGCGTTATCCTGGCTGCAGAAAAGAGGGTGTCGTTTGGCAACTTTGTAGTTAACAAGAACATCAAGAAGACCTTTTCAGTCACCGATCACGTTGGCGCCGCGTGCGCGGGCATGGTCGCAGACATGCAGGTCCTTGTGAGGCAGGTCGAGGCCTTGGCCAAGATCCGCAAGCTCGAGACTAGGCGCGAAGTCCCTCCAAACTCAGTAGCAAAGCTGATGTCGGTTATCATGTTTGAGCGCAGGTATTTCCCGCTGCTGACGCAGGTCATCGTGGGCGGCATCAACAACAAGCCCGAGATCTATACGCTTGACCCGCTCGGCTCAGTCCTTCCTGATGAATATGCAGCAGTTGGCACTGGCGCGGAAATGGCGCTTGGCATCATGGACGCAGAGTTTAAGCCCAACATGACTGAAGAAAAGGCCAAAGAACTGGCCATCAGGGCGATCAAGTCTGCAATCCAGCGGGACACGGCAAGCGGGGACGGAATTGACGTGCTGGTCGTATCAAAGGACGGCCACAGGGAAGAATCGATACCTATCCGCAACGCTTAGATCTCTTTGTAGGCTTCCCACATTTTGTCGCTGATGTAATGCAGGTTCTCAACGACGTAGCCCTTTGCCATCGCTTTTGCCGCTTCGCTGTCCTCCAACGCAAAGCCGGCTGCAAGGGCCTTGCCGTGCGTTTGATCCTTCACCACTACAATGTCGCCTTTTTTGAAAGAGTCAAAATTGGTGATGCCGGGCCGCATCACTTTGGCTCCGTTGCATACGAATTTCACGGCGCCCATGTCGACAGTCACTGACGGGAAGCGCTGCAATATTTCAGGCTTGCCGCCGAGGAACGGCACGATTCTGTCCTCTATCTGGACGGCGATCGTCTCGTCGGCGACCAGCAGGCGCCTGCCCTGCTCGACCTCGTAGACCTTGATGCTCTTGACCTTTGGAATGGCATCCTGCGGCCAGGCAGAGCCGAGCTTGTCCAAGAGGTCCCCGGTTTCGCTTTTTGACAGCACAAACGTCTTCAGACTGATCAAGGGCAGCAATTTAGGCAACGATATTAATTTGTTCCATTGCTGCAAGTGATAATTTTAGAAATCGAAATCATTATTACGAATAGGAAGCAGGATTAATAATGATGGGATTGTTGAAATCACGGATGGTAGGCGTCTTGGTTAACCGCGATGCAAGGACGGTCTATGAATTCGTCTCAAATCTTCAGAACCTTCCGAAATAGACAAAAATGTCTTAACGTTCTGTAAAGCAGTTGAATGGAGAGTGGATTTCGGACTCCGCAGGTGTCCGCCAAGGTCGGCCTTGCCAAAAGAAATGAATTGGGCATTCGGGACCGCTATGTGAGCCCAGCTCCGGGAGTAGTGGTATTCGTTCCCATGCGCGTCGTGCCAAACAGCAATGGAAGCGAGGTGGTGATTATGGTGTTTCAGACACCGGATATGTCGGAAGAAAAGTTTGCCGCGGACATTGGGCTGGTTGAGATGGATTTGAAAACTCCGCGACAAGTTCTTGAGGAAAATTAAGGGCAAAGCCATTGCCGTACGAACCTTTATTACAATTCTACGCAACATAGTTTAATGCAATACCAGATCCTGAAGGAGCCTATGGCGATACTTGACATCCAGATGAGCTCTGGCGAAAAGATAACTGCGGAATCGGGTGCAATGGTCTATATGAAGGGCGACATTGAAATCAAGACCCAGACGCGTGAAGGAGGATTTTTCAAAAAGGTCAAGGTCGCCGCGCTTGGCGGCGAGTCGTTCTTTGTCAACGACTATATCGCTCACGGCGACTGCTCAATCGGCCTCACCGGCCCCCCGCTTGGCGATGTCATCCGCCTCGAAATCAAGCCGGGCACCGGATACATCGTACAGTCAGGGTCTTACGTCGCGTCCACCCTGGGCGTGCTGCTTCACACCCAGTGGCAGGGCTTTACAAAGGGATTGTTTGGAAGCGAGTTTTTCATGCTAAAGGCCACCGGCCAAGGTGATATAATTCTGAACGCGTACGGCGGCATAATTCACAGGCAGCTGGCAGCTGGGGACAAGATAATGATCGACAACTACCACCTAGTTGCGCTGACCGACCAGGCGACCTACCGCGTGACCAAGGTTGGAGGGATGAAGACCACGATCCTCGGAGGCGAAGGCCTTGCAACCGAAGTCACCGGTCCCGGTTCGCTCTACTTCCAGACAAAGAACATACGCGAATTCATTGACATGATTGGAATAAACCAGAGGACAGAAACGACGTCAGGCTCTGGCGTGTCTTTCGGCGGGTTCCGCATCCGCTAGGCGTTGGTGTGGGTAATAGTCTGCCAGCATTCCAGGCAGTAATCTCCGTTGACCTGGAATATCTCCGCAAGCTTGACCTTGCACTGGTTGCACACGGTTGCCTCACCTGCAATTCCTTCCTTTTTTCCCGTTTCTTTTGCTAAAATCTGCATGTATACCTTATAGAAATTAGAAGCATTGTTGCAATATTTATACCTATTTTTATTCTGTTCAAAAACCCGTTGTCTAAGAGCCTATCCCATAAATAAGACGCCGTCAGAATTTGGCAGTTATGACCATCAAATACCGATTATTACCATACGAGAGATGGCATCTGCCGCTGACACCTTACGATATCTTCATTAGAGGTATTTTTGCGATAGGCTCTTTGCCGCATGCGGCACTAGGGAAAAAGTGCTAATTGAGAAGGTAAATACTGATCCTAGCATATTGCAATATACCAGAGGAGCAATGGGTTTGGATATGGAATTTGTCCCAGCTACTAACTTCGGGGAGGCCACCCATAGGATATAGGATCACGAATGACTGAACTGTAGGCAAAACCCGACCGATTCTACCTTTCCCATTTGCTGTCCAATTGGCGTCCGCAATCGGTCGCAATTTGAATGGGTCAATTCTTGAAATTAAGATTTGCCATACGCCGCTAAATTCGTTGTGCCTAGGTCCCGTAAAGTCTTCAATAACATGTTAAATATTATATTATTGATGTTATATATTCTAGTATTGCTTATATTATTATCACGATATGCAACATTATACAAAGAAACACCTTATATATTATAAGAATCTAATCATGTGCATTTATATATAAACGAACAAAAAATACGACGCAAAACCTTGTAGTATTCGTCATACTATAGTAGGACGAAGACCATGAATTTCAGAGATTTACTGATAATGCTCCATGGAAAATACGGTGAGTCATCATTTCTGGTTAATGATGTGAATACCAAGCTAGAGATGGCGGTACGTTGGCCGTCTTTTCCTAGGACTGATTGAAAACCCAAAAATACCTCTAATGAAGATATCGTAAGGTGTCAGCGGCAGATGCCATCTCTTGTATGATAATAATCGGTATTTGATGGTCATAACTGCCAAATTCTGACGGCGTCTTATTTATGGGTTAGGCTCTAAACGAGACTACGCGCTTCTATTTGGGTTGCACCTGGACTAATTACATTTGCCATTTCTACATATGCCGTAGTTACATATTCGGCAGTTCTAATGAACTATTATGTTTGACGGCATGCGAAGAAAGTTGGATTCGATCCACTGTATATTTCTGGCCTTCACATAATGCGCTGCAAATCAGTTCATGTAGTTTAGAGTGTAATATTGAACTACTCCTGACAACTTACTTCATTCCCAGGGCTTTCTGCAGTCTGTTTCAATAGCGCCGTGCCGTCATAGCCAAACCTTCCTAAGGGCATTCCGCAGCTCCCGAAGCGTATCCGGCCTGTCCCTCAACGTTATCCCATTGAGCTCCAGGTCGTTTAACATCGTGTCCTCGGCCGCCCGCCCGAGCACAGTCGACGCTTCAATGAGTGCTTCCCTTGGCCTTTTGCTACGTATCGGCAGGTCGTAATTGCTGTTTTCAGACACTAAATAGCCCTGTTTGTTCCGGCGCGCCGTTATGGAAATAATCTCATAGCGTCAGCTGAAAGTCGTGTCCCGTATCTCTATCAGGTCGCGGAGCACAGCGCTCGCAGTCTCCATCCCGCCTGCGCCCCTGCCGATTATTGTTTGCTGGCCAGAGTGCTCTGACGAAAACGTCACGGCGTTGAGCGTGCCGTTGACGCATATCGGGTCCGTCTTGGCAACTTCGGTCGGCGCCACATCGAGCTGCCTACTATCGCACGCGGCTATCAGCTTAATCGCGTTGCCGTGCTTCGCCGCCTTTTTCACATCAGACACTGTCACCTTTGTGACACCAGTGCGTTTGACGTCCTTCATCGTCACCTTCATGCCCATCACCCAATTTGCCATGATGACCAGTTTTGCAGCCGCGTCAAAGCCGTCAACGTCGAGCGACGGGTTCGCTTCCGCGTAGCCCTTTTTCGCGGCGTCCTGCAGCGCGTTCACGTACGTCAGCCCTTCCTCCATCTTGCTCAGGATGTAGTTTGTCGTGCCGTTCAGTATGCCCTTGAATGACGTTATCCTGTCGCCTTTCAGGCAGCGCTTTGCAAATTCCAGTATCGGGGTTCCGCCGCCGACCGTGCCGCTGAACCTAAACATCACCCCATTGTAGTCTGCAAGCTCGATCAATGACGGAAATGCCAGCGCAAGCGGGCCCTTGTTCACGCTGATGACGTGCTTGCCTGTTTTCATCGCCGTGATAACGTGTGAGGTTCCAGGCTCGCCATCAGAGAGGTTAGTCGGGGTGCATTCGAGCACTACCTCTGCGTCGACATTTTCAATCACCTGCAGCGGGCCGAACTTGCTGCCCCCTTTCTCGTAGTCGCCAACCGTTCCCTTGACCTTTTTTGCGTTGAGCAGGCGCTGAAGGTCAAGGCCGGCCGGCGCTACCGCAGAGCCCTTGCTGTCAACGCAGGCCACAATGCGGGGCTTGATTCCGTGCTGGCTGTACAGGTCTGCTGACCTGGACAGGAGCAGCTTGGCAAAACTCTGCCCAACCACACCAAATCCGACAACGATTATGCGCAATCTGGATACTTGCTCATTAGCGTCTTGTGGGCTTAATAAAACTATAAAACTGCTGTCAACCATCGACGCCGTCTAGGTGTAGGAGACACACATCAGCTGCGACCTGCCTCTCAAGGCGGAGCCATGGAAAGAATAGCCGTGGCAAACGAATTTTACCCTCCCGGGTTATAACACTAAATCCACAAAGGTATGAAGTATCTTTGCTCGACCCGATCACTACGGCAATAATTCTCGTTGGAGTTGGCCTTGGGGCCGGAACCCTGGGTTCGATGCTCGGGGTGGGAGGCGGGATAATAATGGTGCCGGCTCTCACGTTCCTGGGCCTGCCGCCTGCGCAGACAGCAAGCACAAGCCTTATCGCCGTGGCCTCGACAAGCGTGTCTTCCACAATAGAGTATTCGAGACAAAGGAGGATCGACTACCGCCTCGGGCTCGAGATGGCAATCTTTGCGATACCCGGCGCGGTTCTTGGCGCCATACTGTCAGAGTACTTGTCTGAAGGGTCATTCAAGCTGTACTTTGGCATTCTCTTGATACTTACAGGCATCTACATACTTTACAAGAATTCGATCCTGAAAGACGCGGCCGCCAAAAAGCGCTCGATGGCGCTGCGCGCCGCGGTATTTGCCGCGACTTTTGGAGCGGGCATCATATCGAGCCTGTTCGGGGTGGGCGGCGGCGTAATATTCGTGCCGGCGATGCTGCTCGTTCTTGGCCTGACAATGCAGCGCGCCGCGCCAACGTCGCAACTGACGCTCATGATGACGTCTATAGCCGGCGTGCTTACGCACGCAGCATTGCTTAACCCGGATTACCTGCAGGCGCTTGCGCTGTCGGCAGGAGCGTTTGCAGGTGCCCAGATAGGGTCAAGGGTGTCGCGCACGGCAAAAGAAGTACTGCTCCAGCGGCTGCTGGGGGTGGTGCTGATAGCGGTGGCCGTCAAGTTCATCTCTGACTGGTTCGCCCCAAGGTAGCTAGGCAAGAGTGTCGCGCAAGAACTTGCTCGTCCTCTTGACCTCCTGCAGCGCCTTTTCAAGATGAGCCTCGGTCATCCTGAGCTTGCCCCCGCCGCCGGCCATCGCTGCAGTGTTGACCACTGCCGCAATGTCGGTACCGGTCATGCTGTCAGTCTTTTCCACCAGCTTTTCAAGGCTCACGGAAGAGTCAAGCGGTTTTTTGCCGTGTGGATTTTCAGTATCTCCTTCCCTACCTGCGCATCCGGTGGCGGCACTTCAAGTATCCTGTCAAACCTGCCTGGGCTGAGCAGCGCTTCGTCAATGATGTCCGGCCTGTTTGTTTCGCCTATCACGACGACCGCATTCAGGTCCTCGAGGCCGTCAATCTCTGTCAGCATCTGGCTAGTCACCCGCTCGGTGAAATGCGCGGGGCCCTCAGAGCCCCTCCGGGGCGCAATCGCATCCAGCACGTCAATGAACAGGTAGCAAGGAGCAGCTTACCTCGCATTCCTGAACAATTCTCGCACTGCCTTCTTTGACTGACCGACCCACTTGCTCAGCAGCTTGAGCCCCTTGACGCTAACAAAGTTGGTCTCAGAAGTAGTCGCGACAGCCTTTGCCAGGAGCGTCTTGCCGGTGCCCGGCGGGCCGAACAGCAGGACTCCCTTCTGGGTTTCGATCCCGATACGCTCGAATATCTCGGAGTGCTTCAGCGGGAGCTCTATCATCTCGCGCACCTTTTGCATTTCGTGTCGCAGACCACCAATGTCCTCGTAGCTTATCCTTTCAACGCCCTTTGCCGACTTGGGGGCGCTCCCGATGACAAATTCCATGCCAGGGTCCACAAACACAGGGACTGAGGGAATAGTGCCACTGATTACAACGCCTATATTTTTCCCCATGATGTTGATCGGAACTTCGTCGCCTTTTACAATGACCCTGCCTTCAAGCAGCTCCGGCAGGTACTCTTCAAGGCCGAGGATGTTGAGCTCTTCAATAGGAGCAAGGTCACCTGCTCCGCGGTCTTGGGGCGCCACCTTGCTTATCTTGACCTTGTCGTCAATGCCAACGCCGATGTTGTTCTGGATGTAGCCGTCGATCCTGATCTGGCTCTTGCCATAGTCTTCCTGCTGGCTTGGCCAGAGAAGGACGTAGCTTTTCTTCTTTTTGCTGTACATTTTCTTGAATCCATTCTTGACTTTCTTTTCGGCTCCGCTCCTGTAAATGTGCTTTCGGCCCTTGCTTTTTGTAGCCATGTACAGGTCTGCTCAAAATAATTTTTATGGATTATACTACTTTCTTGCTTCGTCTACGTAAAAGACCGCTTCGTTTCTTCTGAGCGCGACGCCCGAAGCAAGGTTTAGTATCGAGTTGTGCAGCCTTGCTGCGTCAGGCTCTGTTCCCTCGCTGTTGCCGGCAAGCACTAGGTGCAGCTTTATGCCAGAACAGAGGACG
>DATEUD010000121.1:0-20880 GCA_035283265.1 Nitrososphaera sp. | reverse complement strand
AACTCCGATTTCTCTTATTAGGGTGTTGTACTGTTCAACGAGTAACAGGATTGTGGCTACACCCGCATTGTTGTTTATTATCAGTTTTCTCAGTTGGCTTTTGTCATTGACAAGCTTGGAGAATGGCACGTGCTCTGTGGCAGCCAAGATGAAAATATTTGGCATGAGGTCGTGAAAGTCTTCTTCGATGTCTTCGAAGTCATCTTGTATGTCTTGCAGAGCTTGATTGTAATGCATTAGAGTAGCGATGTTGGGACTAAAGTTTGTCAGCTCATTGTCAAGAACGCGCGCGTAAATTATCGGCGCGTCCGACGATTTAAAAAGATTGAAATGTCGAATCTCCTTGAATGTAAATGAGTGTCCCTTTATCATGAGCTTTTTTACTGTCTGCTCAAGATCCCAGAACGGCCAGAACTGCTCAAGAGCTAGGTCGATTGAATATTTTAGATGGCCTTCATGTGTCGCTTTTATAGTCCTGAGCAGAACCTGAGCAATCCTTTCGTATCGCTTGTTACCAACCTCGTAGTATCTATCCATAAGCAGAATGTACCTGACAAGCGACCTTACAGTCCTGTAGACAAGGATCGATTTGTTGATATCTTGATTGTCAGAGTATGCTGCAAAAAAGTAGGTGGCGTAATCTTGCCCCTTTAGATCAATGGCGTTAAGAATCGGTGATGGTGCTGGATCATAAGTCGAAAGAAGGCCTGCGATCTCGTCTAATGCACGAGCAAACCCCTTATTTTGTTTGACCAAGATGTCGGATTTTGCAGCAAGGAGTTGCTCCAGGTCATTAGCGAGTGCTTGCTCTAACTTCACCATGAGATAATCACCAAAATCGGGCTCAACTCTTCATCTATCCCGCTAATGAAGCGTTTTGCCCTTTAATAACAGGATATGGTTAATAATAGTTGACATTAGCTGACTCCTCGAAATTTAACAATAACACGCCTCAAGTTGTCAATTGTTAGCAAAAAACCCAAAAAGCTATATCTTTATTTCTGTCCAACCTAAAATTCTTCTAATTCGATTGTAATTTTCTTGAATAATTACATGTTCTCTACTTCTCAAGGATTTGGATGGGACCTCCATCTGATATTCATATTGTGGATCGTCTGCGCCATAACCATCGGCTAATGTTGCTTCCCTTATCAAGGCCTTCCGTGCGAGTTCTGATATTGTCTCGCCGCACTGATTTGCGTATTCTCGTATCGCATCCAATTCTTTATGGTTAAGCTCTATGGTTATTGACGGCATCGGGATACGGATTTTGCATCTTATGCATTACCTAAATCGCTTTGTATGTACTACGAAATTACATTCATTTGACAAGCTGTTTCTCGCTAAAGATGAATTGCTTGTTGTACCATAAAAGCCCCGCCATGAAGCAGAGATATGATGCGTTATAAATCATGGTGATATGGAACGTCTGCCCCGCAAAGTCTACCACTGCGCTCAATCCCAAAAGGCTATCGGCGCTGACGAGCACTAACATTGCTACAAATATCCACGGGATCGATGTAAGTTGTCCTCTTCCGGCATTCGCGATCATGAGAATTGCTGGAACTAGAACGATTGCATCAAATACCGGATACGCAATGCTAATTCCTACTCCAAGCAAGGCATCAGTTCCCTCCAATGTCGAAACATCAATAATTGCTTGAAGATAGAAGTATGAGAATAGCACCGCTCCTACTGAAACTACGATTACAGTAGACTTCTTTATCCCCCTACCGAAGAACTTGGATGTGCTGAAAATGTGGTAGCCAATAGGTCCATATGCAGCAAGCCAAAACGCATCAGCTATGGAGGGGAAGGGAGTCTCTGTCCCAAGTGCTAGCTCATAATAACCCCAGATCGATTCTGCGATCACCCAGAGTATCAATCCTGCAGCGAGCATCGCATACGCCTTTCCGAAGAGGCCAGTTACTCCTTGCCTCCTGATTACAATCAATGATAAGACGGCCGCTGCCCCGATGGTACCGATTCTTGATAAATCACTGATGAAATACTCGATGTCAGAACCTGCCGTTAAGAAGACAACTAAATTTATGACTGCAATCGTTGCTATCAATCCCAAAATTAGGTTTTTTCGCTGTTTCTTGATCTCAAGATATGCCTGCTGTTCCATTTATGCTTCGCCTACTTCAATAACTCTCTGAATCTTCTCAACCGGTGAATGTTTTCGTTCAAATTCGCGATCGATCTGAACACCATATTGCTTTTGCAGATGATCCCATGTATCCTCCATAATCATATCTGCACCTGGGCCTAGCAGCTCCTTTAGATTATTGTAGAAAAATGTGATATCAATCTTCTTAGGATCTGCAAAAACACCGCGGTTATTCATGTGCCATGTAATGGTCTTGTGAATGGGCCCTCCTAGTGAACTAATGGCTTCATCGATTGCTTGACGCACGATAGTCTGACTTCCGTCACTATCAGTCGGAGGATTACCGTGTTGCAATTTGTTCACCCATGAATCCTGTAGTCTTCTAACTACAGCTCTGTTTAAAGTAGGGTAATAACAATGGATGTGTCAAACTAATTACACACAAATCCTAAGATTATTTTCCATTGCTCGCTTATGCATTGAAGCAAAAGACGGACAAGTCGTTTAAGGATATTAAGGCATTATCTAGCTCTTACTCAAGGACCTACAAGATTCTTGAAAACTTTTATGAGAAGTCATCTATACTATTCTGCACTATAGACCTAAAGGGGAATATCCTTGACTGCAATGATCAATTTGTACGTTGGCTTGGATATTCAAGAGATGAGATAATCGGCATGCCATTGTTCAACCACATTAGCCCCAGCAATCTAGTTGTCATGCAAGAAATCCTTGACAAATGGCAGGAAAAAGGAACGATAGGGACGTGTATAATCTGGCTAAACAAAAAAGGAAACATTGTTTTTCCAGCGCTAATGAGTGGTGCTTCCATTCAGGACGAATATGAGAATACCATTGGCTGCAACCTGGCATTCATCGACCAAACTGATATATACAAAACCAAACTGGAGATTGAAAAGGCTAATGAGGAATTGAAATTGAAGGAGCAGTTAAAGAATGAGTTTATCGCAATAGCCTCGCATGAACTTAGGACTCCTATCCAGCCTATCCTTGGCTACGCGCTCCTTGCGAAAAGGGGCAAGATAAGTCAAGATGTAGCGTGGGATGGGGTACTCAAAGAGGCTCGACGTCTTCAGCAGTTAGCGAATGACATCTTGGATGTTAGCAGGATAGAGAGTGGCAGTCTCCTTTACCATATGGAAAAGATTGCGATAGGACATCTGCTTGAGAGCGTGGTGAACTCGGCGACGTCGAATGTTGGAGCGGATGTGACCTTAGGATTAACGATGGACGATGCAAGCAGACTCGTAGAAGCAGAACTGGACAAATCGCGCATGACGCAACTCTTGTCCAATATACTCGGAAATGCGGTCAAGTTTACAAAGATTGGGACTATAAAGGTTGAATGCCGAATGTTCCAGGACAAGAACAAGATTGAAATCAAGATGAGCGACACAGGAGGCGGCATTCCACAAGAGGTCCTTCCAAAACTATTCGGTAAATTTGTCACAAGAGATGTTGGAACAAGCGATCACAGCGGAACTGGTCTGGGTCTCTTCATATCCAAGGCAATTGTGACTGCCCACAAGGGTGAGATTCATGCAGCAAATAACAATCACGGCGGAGCGACTTTTACAGTAGTCTTGCCTATAGATCAATCAAAGCCTATTTACGACTAAAGTGCCCGCCCTTTTTGAAGCTTCTTTAGACCGTCGAGCAGATCGCGTATTTGCTGGTGCGAAGGGTTCAGATCCTTAACTTCCTTGACCTTCACGTTCAACTTTTCCAGTTCGTTGTAAATGCCCTTGTCCTCTACTAGGTCGACGAATGGATCTAGCTCGAAGGGTTTTTGTATGAGTTCAACTACCTGCTGAAGGTTCTTTACGGAATCCGCCAAAGTGTCAAGCACGTAAGCAGACGCAAAAAGGATCCTTTGTTTTGGCTCGATTGACAGGATTTCCTTGGCAACTTCCATGCCATCCTTCTTGGGCATTCGATAGTCCAGAATCACTGCATCGAAGGGGGGCTTCATCAATCTGGAATTACGGCTGGACTCTTGATGCTCTAGTTCATTGTAAAAAGCTTCGAGACATTGCTCGCCATCGTATGTAATTGTCACGTCGTGATTCCTTTCCTTCAGAGCAAGCTCATATTGCATTGCTATTTCATGTTCGTCTTCGGCAATCAATATCTTCATTGCTCAAAAGCTAGACTTTCGAGTGTATATAGTGTTGAGCTTGTTGGCATTATTACATACACCCACGTTCAGGGTCATCCCCTGACTAGAGATACGGGTTGGTAAGGAAGAGTCTGGATAGGGTCCCTTCTAAGCAAGTGAACTGGGTGTCACCGTGATTTAGGCGTATTTGGAGATCTAATAGAGTTGTGCTTCCTAAGAAATACAGCGTTTCTCTCTTACGAGCCAAAGAACCCCTCTCAGAAAAGATCGAGTTGGTGTTTTCTGCCATTTTTGGCAAACAGCGCGCTTCGGCGAGTTGAAAAACGCTTTGGGCATCAGCAGCACGATGCTGTCGGAAAGGATCTTGGAGCTAGAGCGCAAAGGGCTCGTGGCAATGTTCCATGATTCAAAGATTGGATACAGGCTCACTGCCAGCGCCCGAGAACTTGAAGCCATACTGACAGAGCTTGACAGATGGTGGTCTACGCACCATCAGGCCAGCCAGCCGGTGATTGCAAATTAGCAGAACCATCAGTAGAATCATATATTGCGTGCCAGCGACAGACATTCATGCCCGCCAAGAGATGGCTTGACAACCAAGTGTCATTAGCTCCGCTAAAGAACCAGACGGTTGCAGTTATCGGTTACGGAATTCAGGGACGTGCTCAGGCGTCCAACATGAAGGACTCTGGCCTCAAGGTTGTCGTTGGCCTCAGGAAGGGAGGCAAGACCTGGAAGCAGGCCGAGGCAGAGGGCCACAAGGTCATGGAAGTTGCAGAAGCGGCCAAGGCGGCCGACATTATCCACATTCTGATCCCGGACATGGAGCAATCCGATACTTACAAGAAAGAGATCGCCAGGCACGTCACCGAAGGCAAGGCGCTCTCTTTTTCGCACGGCGCGGCGATCCACTGGAAGTGGATAGCGCCGCCCAAGAACGTCGACGTAATAATGGTCGCGCCAAAGGGCCCCGGACAGCGCGTCCGCGAGCTCTACCAGGAAGGATTCGGGACGCCGTCGCTTGTCGCTGTTTATCAAGACCATACGGGCAAGGCTTGGGACCGCGTGCTTGCGATGGCAAAGGCGATAGGGAGCACCCGCCCCGGCGTTCTGCAGACAAACTTCAAGGAGGAAGTAGAGACTGACTGGTTCGGTGAGCAGGTCGACCTGTGCGGCGGAGCCCATGCGATGGTAATGAACGCGTTTGAGACGCTTGTCGAGGCCGGCTACCAGCCAGAGGTCGCGTATTTCGAGTGCCTGCACGAATTGAAGCTGATCGTTGACCTGATCCAAAAGTACGGTATCACCGGCATGTACAACCGCGTGAGCGAAACTGCAAGGTACGGCGGGCTAACCCGCGGGCCGCGCGTAGTCGACAAGGAGGTCAAGAAAAAGATGAAAGAAGCACTCAAGGAGATCCAATCCGGCGAGTTTGCAGAAGAGTGGGTCAGTAAGTACAAGAAGGAGGGTAAGAACTCGTTTGCGCGCTACATGAAGGAGATAGAGAATCACCAGGTGGAAAAGGTGGGCAAGGAGATGCGCAGGATGATGTGGCCGGACGCGCCCGAAGTCTAATCTGGTAGAGTCAGCTCAAAGCTTTATGTCGAAAACTCGCGCCTAATAGGGAGCTGAAGATCATAAACGCGATGCCCGGCATGGGTGCCATGACCAAGGCTGAAGTCGACAGTTTCCTTGAAAGCAAGCTGAATGTCCAGTTGGCCACCATAGAAGAAATAGGCGATCCCAACATCCAGCCTCTCTGGTTCTACTACGACAGAAATGCCAATGAGCTTTGCGTCATGACCAACAGATTGTCTAAGAAAGTACAAAATCTTCGCAGCAAATCTACCGTGTACTTCTCAATTGATGACGAGAACTTTCCTTACAAGGGCGTCAAGGGCAAGGGGATGGTAACCATAGTGGAAAACCCAAGACAATCGTGCCGCTCGTAGAGAAGATAAACCTGAAATACCTTGGAACTCTTGAACACCCGATTTCGAAGATGCTCATGGAAAATGCGAGGAAAGGCACCGAGATCCTTCTAAAGATCAACTCCAGGTTCTGCTCCACCTGGGACTTTGGCAAGGCGCAGTAGTCACTTGCGCTTTTGCATGTTTTCCGTGATATGTTTTATTATCACGGAGAGTGGAGTGCCGGGCCCAAAGTTGCCAGTAACGCCCTGCTTTTCAAGCACCTTCCTGTCACTTTCCGGGATTATGCCGCCGCCCACGATAAGGATGTCGCCTGCGCCCTTTTCCTTCAATAGGCGTGCCACCTTTGGAAACAGCGTCAGATGCGCGCCGTTTAGCAGGCTCATCGCCACCACATCGACGTCCTCGTCCACCGCCATGCTTGCCACCTGCTCTGGCGTGCAGAACAGCCCCGAATAAATGACTTCCATGCCGGCGTCGCGGAACGCCCTGCATATCACGAGGGCCCCCCTGTCGTGGCCGTCCAACCCGAGTTTGCTTACGAGGACGCGTACTGGCTTTGTTTGCTGTTGCTGCGCCGACATTATGTTGGGAGATTGGCTTTTCCGCTTAAAATATTTATTCAATTTGGACGTGACTTGTCAAGCTCGGCGTGTAGCCTGTAAAGTCATGAACATAGAGTCGCCAGTACTATCCATGACCTCGCTTGAAGTCGAGGAGATCATGGCAATAAACTCGAAGGAGCAGGTGGACCTTTACCGGCAACTGAGGGGACAGCTGGTCCGCGACGTTGAGAAGTACCGCAGAGAGGGCAAGTATAGGCCTGCCAGCATTATTTCTGATTCGCTCAAAGAGCAGCCAAGAATTCGTTAATATTGTACGCAATACAACCCCGGAATGTGCTCCCCATAGTAAAGCGCCTGCTTGCGGGCGAGAGGCGCGCACTTGCAAGGGCGATTTCAATTGTTGACAATGACGAGCCTGAATCACGCGAAATAATAAAGCAGATTTTCAGTAAGACCGGCGGCGCAAGGACTGTCGGGTTCACCGGGCCGGGCGGGGCGGGCAAGAGCTCGCTTGTGGGCAAGCTGATACCCGAGTGCCAAGCACTTGGATACAAAGTGGCAGTGCTTGCAGTAGACCCGACAAGCCCGATAACGGGCGGTGCGATGCTTGGTGACAGGGTCAGGATGCAAGGAAATCTTGCCGACGAAAAGGTGTTCATGAGGAGCATGGCCTCGAGGGGCGCGGTAGGAGGCGTGTCAAAATCATTGCGAAACGCGATCAGGATTCTGGACGCGGCAGGCTATAACCTTGTGTTGGTTGAAAGCGTCGGCGCGGGGCAGCTTGAAGTCGAAATATCCCGGGTGGTAGACCTGACGGCAGTGGTGTTTACGCCCCACACGGGAGACAACGTGCAGGCTGTGAAAGCAGGCCTTACAGAAATAGGCGACATGTACGTCGTCAACAAATCTGACCTTGAAGGCGCTGGCACGCTTTACAACACCGTAGTCGACCTAATAGGGGATACCGAGCGCAAGCCGTCCGTGCTCAAGGCGTCTGCCAAGACGGGCAAGGGTATCCGCGAACTAGCTAGGAGTATTGACAAATTACTAAAGGAAAAAAGCATTAATTATAAAGAACGCCAGAAAAACATGTTAGAGGACGAGTTGAGAAGCATGGTTTTAAGTATGGTCGAGAAAAAGGCTTCTGCAATGCTTGCAGGCAACAAGAAATATCCAGAGTTTGTTGACAAATTGGCCAAGAAGGAGATTGACCCGTATGCGGCAGCAGAGGAGCTGGCCGCCGGTCTCTTTAGGTGATCATGATGGCAGGCGAGAATTTTAAAACAGATTCCAATATTCCAGTAAAGCGTGCTTATTCAAAGAAGGATTTGGCAAAGTATGACGGCCGCGACGAAGAACCAGGCAAGTACCCGTTTACGAGGGGCTTGTATCCCAACATGTACCGCGAGCGCGTGTGGACCATGCGCCAGTACAGCGGCTTTGGCAGCGCGGAAGAAACCAATAAGCGCTTCAAGTTTCTCCTTGACCACGGCCAGACAGGGTTATCGCTTGCATTTGACTTGCCAACGCAGACAGGCAGGGATTCGGACGACCCGCAATCAGAAGGCGAAGTCGGCAGGACAGGCGTCGCGATCAGTTCAATCAAGGATATGATGACCTGCTTTGTCGGCATCCCGCTTGACAAAGTCAGCACGTCAATGACCATAAATTCTACTGCTTCGACGCTCCTGTCGCTTTACATCACTGTCGCAGAATCGCAGGGCTTGTCGCCGGATCAGCTGCGCGGCACAACGCAGAACGACATTTTGAAGGAATACATTGCCCGCAATACCTACATCTACCCGCCCAAGCCGTCGATGCGGCTTATCGGCGACATGATTGAGTACTGCTCAAAGAAGGTGCCGCAGTGGTACCCCGTCAGCATTTCCGGCTACCACATGAGAGAAGCAGGTTGTAACGCCGTGCAGGAGCTGGCATTCACGTTTGCAAACGCGATTGAATACATCAAGGCCTGCACCACAAGAGGCATGAAGGTAGACGACTTTGCGCCCCGACTTTCATTCTTTTTCTGCTGCACGATGGAGTTCTTTGAAGAAGTAGCCAAGTTCAGGGCAGCAAGGCGCATTTACGCAAAAATAATGAAGGAACGCTTTCATGCAAAGGACCCCAAGTCTATGCACCTGCGCTTCCACGTCCAGACATCCGGCGAGTCACTCACTGCACAGCAGGTCGACAACAACATTGTCAGGGTCGCAACGGAAGCGCTGGCCGCGGTGCTTGGCGGGTGCCAGTCGTTGCATACCAATTCAAGGGATGAAGCTCTTGCCCTTCCGACCGAAGAATCGGTCAAGGTGGCGCTCCGGACCCAGCAGATATTATCAAGCGAGACCGGCGTTATCAAGACGGTCGACCCGATGGCCGGCTCGTACTATGTCGAATACCTGACGAGCAGGATAGAGAACGAAGTGAACAAGTACCTCAAAAAGATAGACAGGATGGGCGGCGCACTGGTCGCGGTGGAAAAAGGGTTCTTCCAGGAAGAGATCAGGAACAATGCTTATCAATTAAAGAATGAGATCGACGAGAACAAGCGGGTAATAGTTGGCGTCAACAAGTACCAGGACGCGCATAATGTGGAACCCAAGCTCAACAGGATAGATCAAGAGATAGAAAATAAGCAGATCGCCAGACTAAAAGAATTGAAGAGCAGCCGCGACAGAGCGAAGGTTGACCAGGCATTATCACAATTGCAAAAGGCGGCCGAAAAAGAGGAGAACCTGATGCCTTACATCATCAACGCGGTAAAGAGCTACAGCACACTTGGCGAAATAAGCGGCACCCTTCGCACGGTCTTTGGCAAGTACGAGCCCAAGATTGCATTCTAAGATATCTTAAATAAACCAAAACAGGCAAAATATGATGTAATATGAGAGTTGACCATATCGCTATAGCCGTGAAAAACTTGGAAGAGGCGCTCACGAATTACCTGAAGATATTGAACGTTGACCATATTGAGATAGAAGAAGTGCCAAACGAAAAGGTCAAAGTCGCGATGCTGATGCTGCAGGACACCCGGATCGAGCTCATGGAGCCGACGTCCCCGGACAGCCCGATATCAAAGTTCCTGGAAGAGCGCGGAGAGGGCATTCACCACATTGCAATCACCGCAGACGACATCGAAAAGGATGTTGCAAGGGCATCGGCCAACGGTATGAAGATGCTTGGAGGTCTGCGCAGTGGCTCGTACGGCCGCAGGATCACTTTCATCCACCCAAAGTCGCTCCACGGCGTGCTGACAGAATTTTGCGAAGCGCCATCAGATAATGGCAAAGAAGAATAAGCACCGGCTTATTTTGTCCTGTATTGCAGGATTGCGAAAAGCTCTTCCAGCTTTTGACAGAAAGCGTGCAGCGAAACCGCGTGGACGCACTGCTGCTCTCAGGCGGGCTTGACAGCAGCATTCTGGCAAGCATGCTGCACCCTAAATATTCTGTGGCTGCCGGCTTTGGCGCGGAGGCGCCTGACCTTGCCTATGCAAGGCTGGCTGCAAAAAAATATAGCAAGCGCCATGTTGAGGTCGTATTCGATCAGAACAGGATGGCAGAGCTGGTCGAGCAGGTGATCCAGGTCTTCAGGACTTTTGATCCGATAGAGATCAGGAACTCCGCAGTCGCGCTTGCCGGCATCGAGCAGGTTAAAAACGACGGCTACTCTGCAATAATGACCGGCGACGGGGGCGACGAGCTATTCGCCGGCTACAACTACCTTTCCAGATATTATTCTGACCCGCAGAGGCTCGACTCAGAGTTGCGCCGGCTTTGGCAGGTCATGCATTTTTCTTCAATAAAGCTGGGCGAGCGCGCCGGTGTTGAGGTCAAAACGCCTTTCCTAGACGAAAGGTTTGCATCGTTTGCAAAGTCGATAGGCGTGAGCGATAAGGTGGGCGAGCATGATGGCAAGAAATGGGGCAAGTTTGTACTGAGAAAATGCTTCGAGGCAGCGCTGGGAGACCTAGCGTGGAGACCCAAGCTAGCGCAAGAGCAGGGGGCAGCCACTGACAACTACCAGAATTACATTGAAAAAATGATCGATGGCCTGACTTTTTCCAATAAAATAGGGATAGCGAAAGAGCAGGATGGCGTGATGATAATGAGCAAGGAGCACCTGCACTATTACACCATTTTCAGGAGCTATTTTCCCCCGCCAAAGGAGGAGGACTGCGAATTGCGCTGTCCGGTATGCCACGGCTGTATCGCGCCTGACGGCAGGTTCTGCAGGACATGCGGCGCCTTTCCGGTCACGCCAGAATCACTTTGAATACTTGCCCGGCTTTTTCACAAAGATCCTTTTGCAGCCATCGCAGCAAAAGTAGTAGATTTTGCCGCGATGATCGTGGCTTACGGCGAGTTCTTGGTCCATTTCAATGCCGCAGACAGGATCGACAGGCACACCTTCCAACATAGTCAATGTATATTTAATTTTTGCCAGTGGCTGATTCTATATAGATTCATAGGCGGTAAGGGAAAACTGACTGACCAGTCAGTTATCCTTATTAAGCGGGCTCCAATTTCTATAGAATGCTTGGTAGGCAAGAACACAAACAGCAGCGATTCGATCGTTCTTAAGGTTGATAATATTGTTAAAGTGTTCGAGTCTGCAGCCGGCAGGGTAGCGGCTCTCCGCGGCGTGAACCTTTCGATAAGGAAGGGCGAGTTTGTTGCAATAGTTGGCCCCTCTGGCAGCGGCAAGTCGACCCTTCTCAACATGATCGGTGCGCTTGATCGGCCCACGTCGGGTAGAGTGTTCATAAACGACGTCGACGTGTTCGCGCTTTCTGATGCCGAGCTTGCCACAATGAGAAATCATCTGATTGGCTTTATTTTTCAATCGTACAACCTGATAAACAGGACGACTGTCCTCAAGAATGTCGAGCTGCCGGCCATTCTGTCCGGCATGGAAGGCGGCAAAAAGGAGCAGCGCGCAATGAAAATCCTTGACGTCCTTGGCATCAGCGACAAGGCGCGCTTCAAGCCGACCACCCTGAGTGGTGGACAGCAGCAGCGGGTCGCAATAGCGCGGGCGCTCATGAACGACCCTGCCATCATCCTTGCAGACGAGCCCACCGGCAACCTCGACACAAAGACTGGGCAGGAAGTGTTTGACCTGCTCAAGATGCTCTCGAGCAAGTTCAGGCGAACGGTGGTGATGGTGACGCACAATGCCGAGCTTGCCGAAGCCACCGACAGGGCGATTTTCATCAGGGATGGAATAGTGGAAAAGGAGGTTGTGTACCACTAATGATAAGTGCAGTAGTAATTTTTGCGCTGCTTGCGAGCCTGTTTTTGATCCCTGCTGTTGTGTATGCGCAAGAGCGCGGCCCGACCAGAGAGGAGATCATTGAAGCCAACTATAGCGGACCGGTGTATCTCGATTCATTCTGGACATCAGGTTCTAGTGGCAACCAGAGCGGTGCAGAAGTAGACGTTGGCCCTGGCGATGGCGCTTCCACTCTTGCAGTTGTCCTGATAAACAGGGGTCCGTCGGACATTGCAGGGATAACTGGCCGCCTGTCGCTCCCAGAGGACTTTAAGGCGACCGGAAAGGCAGCTGGTGCCCCCGCGGTCGCCACTTTCAACCAGATTGCCAAAGTGGGGAACCCGTTTGTCCTTTTTTTTGACGTGGACGTACTGGACGACGCAGCTGTCGGCGAATATTCCGCACAAATGCAGGTGGATTACTCAAGATTTTTCGAGACAGGAACGCCAAGGACCGTAGAGATGAACGTCCCGTTCAAGGTGACAGGCGAGGCCATAGTTGCCGTGAGCAATGGTGTGAACAACCGCCAGATCGCTGCCGGCAAAATTGAGAATTACACATTCAGCGTGGCAAACAGCGGAACGGCCCCAATAACAAACGTCGTGATAAGCATGCAGTCCCCTTCAGACTCGATAAAGATCCTCGGGGACTCGAAATGGACCATCCAGAGAATTGACGAGGATTCGCAGGTAGAGCTGGCTACCAGAGTCTTTGCGGCAAGCTCGCTCATCGGAAACCCGGCTTCGTTTGACGTAACGGTAGAGTACTCGTCCAACGGCCAGTCAAGCATCGAATCGTTTACCCTTGGGACCTATGTTGCAGGAGAAATCAGCATTAGGGCCTATGACATCGAGGTCAACTACATCGGCGGTGCCCCCAACATCGTGGGCAGCCTGCTCAACGAAGGTAACACGGTTGCTCTCTTTAGCACCATTGAGATCACAGGTGCGGAAAACCTTGTGTCGGACCTGCCGCCTCCGCAGTACATCGGCGACCTAGAGGAAAATTCACCCCTTCCATTCAGCATACCGGTGGAAGTCGACAGCAACAGTGGCGCAGGCACGTACCCTGTGTCGCTGCAAATAACCTACAAGGACGACCTTAGAGAGCTTCAAACGATTGACATCGATTCTGAGGTGCAGTTCACTCCAGAGCAGCCGGCCGACGAGTCCACACAGAACAGCAGCATGGCCATGGCCCTGCCAGTTGGCATCGGAGCGGCAATTGCCGCGGCTATAGGTATAGCAGTGGCCCTCAGGAGTAGGAAAAAGACCGCGCTCAGGCGCACCATCCAGGCGGGCAAGCATGACGAAGACATCGAGTCTGTACTTGACAGCCACAACAAGAAAGACGATCGCAAATGAATGTTCTCCAGATCTTCTCGCTATCATTTGACGCGCTAAGGGAAAGGAAGATGAGATCGGCGTTGACGGTGCTTATGGTAGTCGTGGGGAGCGCCCTGATGACTGCGCTCAACGGCCTTGGTGCAGGCTTTGGGGCATTCATCGATGACCAGTTCAGCCAGCTGGCGCCAAACATCCTGTTCGTGACGAGCGCACAGGAGAGCAACCAAGGACCACTTGGAGGGGGGCCGGCGCCCGCGCCCAAGATTACGCTCAACGAAGCGGTTGTAAGCAGAATAAAATCGCTGCCCTTCGTGGACGAGGTTATACAGTCCTACCAGGGACAGATCACGCTCCAGTCAAGGGGCAAGTCTGTCGACACTACGGTATTTTCAATAGATCCGCAAAAGCTATACGTCATTGCTCCCACACTTGAATTCGTCGAAGGCTCGAGCATCAGGCAGAACGACCCTTCTGCAATACTTCTTTCAGACAGGGTGGCAAACCCGCCCGGCGACGAAGCACCGTTTGCGACGGTAGGCCAGTCGCTCCGCGTGACATACTCTTTTGTAGACCCCGACAACGGCAAGCAGGAAGAAGAATCGAAGAGCTTTGTCGTTAGCGGCGTAATGCTGCCCACGGGCAACCCCACCATTGACAATGCAGTCGTATTCAACAGGATATCGGGCGACGCGCTGCTTAACAAGGCCGGCAAGTACGATGCGCTCTTGGTCGCGGCGGAAGACGGCGAGCACGTGTCAATCGTAGAGGAGGAGATAAGGAAACTTTACGGCAACAACATCGGAATTACCACGCCGGAGGCAATCCTGGAGACCATCCAGCAGTTTACGTCCGGCTTTACCTCCTTTATCCTGAGCATTGCGCTTGTCGCCCTGCTGGTGGGAGGTGTCGGCATCATCACCACGCTTTACACGTCTGTCATGGAGAGGATAAGGGAGATCGGTACGATGAAGGCCATTGGGGCGCAGAACGGCTTTATCCTTTCGCTTTTCCTTGCAGAGGCCATGACGATAGGGGTCTTTGGCGCAACCCTCGGCATGGCGCTTGGCATAGCCGGAGGGTACGTGCTTGTCGCCGGCTTTGCCTCTCAGGGCCCCGACTCTTCAGGACTCACCCCCGTGTTCCTGCCGACTGACCTGGCGTACGTGTGGGGGCTTTCGGTAGGGCTTTCAATCCTTGCAGGTAGCTATCCTGCGTGGAAGGCGTCTAGGCTGCAGCCTATAGTGGCGCTCAGAAGGGAATAAAAAAGAAAAGGGCCGCCCCTTTATACGTACCTGCTCAGAAATGCCAGAGTCTTTTCCCACGCGTCGGCTGTTTCTTTCGGCGCATAGTTGTCGCCCGATGGGTTTGCAAACGCGTGTCCTACACCTTCGTAGATATAGATCTCGTTTGTGACGCCGCTAGCATCAAGCGCGGCACCAAACTGGTTGACCGTGTCTACCGGGATTGATTGATCTGAAGAGCCGAATACGCCCAGTACCGGCCAAGTGATTTCTGCCAGGTCTGTCTGATTTGTCACCAGAGTGCCATAGTAAATGACTGTTGCAGCCAGCGGCTTTTCAGTGTTGAGGGCAAGCTGCAGCGACTGGCCGCCGCCAAAGCACCAGCCCAATGAAGCTATTCTCAAGCTGTTTACGTTTTGCAACGACGAAACATGTTCCACTGCCGCATTCAAGTTGTTAACTGCTTCGTCAGGGTAGTCCCTTACAGAGCCGGCTAGTTGGCCGGCGCGGCTGGATTCCGTCGCCACTTCGCCATCATAGAGATCGACAGCGAGAACGGCATATCCTTCGTAGGCAAGCTGCTCTGCCATGTTCTTGATGTTCTGGTTGAGCCCCCACCATTCGTGGATCATGATAACGGCAGGAAGGCCGGTTCCGTTCTGTGGATATACCAGATAGCCTGTCGCGTCCCCGTAATAGTTAACAGAGCTGCTTTCCAGCACGATGCTGCTTGCGTTGGCCGGCCTTTCATTCATAGCCATGCCTTCGCGCATCACTGCAATTACGGCACTTGAAGACTCGGTGAGCGTGCCGTAGACAGGATTTGTGCCAAAGTGCGAGTCTATTCTGTTAGGCCCGATCCACATTGCAATCGCCGCGCCGTTGAATATCTTGATCTTCATAGGAACGCCAGATACCGGGCCGTCCCTGATTGCGACAGTCGCCGTCCCATCGAACACATGGGTTGTGTTGCCTTCCATTGCGGCATTGGTCAGCGTGAAATTATGAATTGTGTGGCCGTGCGCCGCAGTCCCGTCTACCCGGACCATCGAGATCCTAGCTACCAGGTTAGCCAACGGCAGGTCCGAATCAGTCGCGCCCTGCCTTAGACGCAGGACCCAGAACCCTGATTCAATCCATTCGGGGTTTCCTTCGCTGTCGAGCTGAACATTGGCTATAGAGCCCTTCAATATAGTTGGACTTGCAACGTGCATCACGCTTTCTGCCGAAGATTGCGCAAAGGCTGTGGTATTATTTCCAGCCATTCCCAGTGGAAGTGCAAGAACAAGGGCCGGCAGCACGAATGCCATAACTAGTAATCTTTGCACTCTAGCTTCCATTGCCGGTTATTTGGCAGATGACCATTAAAAATGTTGTAGTTCACAAGCATAGTGGAATGTACTATAATTGTGTTAGAAAATAGAAAGGAAAAAGCGGGCGTCTGGTTTCCCAGACTCGAGTCGAAACCCCGTTTACGGGATGGACCTGCTGTACAGCTTGCCTTCGAGTGCGAGCTTGTACATCTCGGCCACGTATGGGTTCTTCGCAGGTGATTCTGCACCCAGCTCCACCAGCCTGGCGTACACTCTGACTACGTAGGCCAGAGCGCCCATGAATGCCACGACGACACCCATGTTGAACATCCAGTGGTTAGGAACTGCAAAGATTTCTTCGACGAACCAGAAGTGCCACATCTCGTTAACACCGATTGTGAACATCGTGGCTAGGTAGCCAAGGATGGTCAGCTTTAGACCGGTGTTCATCGAGTTGCCAGGACCCCTGAGGATTGGTACCCTTCTGTCGTACATTGCGACAAAGCCCCAACCCAGTGGGAGAGCTACGAAGTGGCTGTATAGCCACCAGTGAGCCGGCGTAAAGGCACTATCCCTGATTGACGTCTGGTGCAGTGAGCCGTCAACAAAGTTGTCGACTTCTACTGACGCTGCGATTGAACCCAGCATGATGACCATGATGTAGATTTTCTTTAGTCTCTGAATTTCGACTTCCTTTGGTATCAGCGCTGGCATCTGTGCCATGAATTACATAGGCTAGCAACCTGTATATTAACCTGCAGTTCAGTCATTGGCGATAAATTATGTAAAATATTCATTCTCAAGACATTATATAGTAACTTTTCTAAATTATGGAGACCAACATTATGAAACAAATCCTGTTACTCAGATAAGCAACAATGATAATCATATATGCTTATCATAGATACTTGAAATAAGGTTGGCAGCTCAGTCAAATGCCTTCTCTTCACAATGTCAGGATTAACTCTGAATCTTCACCGCTGCCGGTTCAAAGGTACAGCCTGCCGATTAATTAATGAAATGGTGAACGGTACTGTCGAGCATAGAGTTGTGCCGCTCCGCAAATTCTAGCCACCCACCAAGTTAACAGAACCTATAGAACCGCTCTTGGTACATTAACCCCTGAAAATAAGCAGATCTACGAAGTTTTTCAGAGGCTCTTGTACTACGAAAGCGCTGCTAGAGAAACTGGAGTGACGGACGACAGTCAGAGGATAGTTTTTGCAAGAAGAGGGGGTCAAGCAGAAGATAACAATACTCATCGAAGTAAAGTCATGGGTTCAACAACTCCCAGATCAGAACTTTCAACCAATCAGATCAAACTTCTCCTTAGGGAATTCGACAAAGGCGCTAATCCCGTTGACATTGCCAAACAGCTTGGCTTTTCTTAATAGCAGCAACAAGTTTCTTCCAAACGATTTTCTAGGGGATATTATTCTCTCAACAAGCTTTGTAATAGCTGTCCTGGAATGGAGGGTAGCTATGTCTGCTCGAGGAATGGCTTGTAGCGTTGGACAAGCTCTGCTAAAGCGAAGCGCTTCTTGCCAACTATCTTGATGTCTACGCGCGGTTTCTTGCCTTTCTCGGTTTCAATAATGTTATAGCAGTTTTCAAAGAAGCCGCGGAACCTTAACGACGATGCCGTGCCGGCGTACGCTATTTCAAGTCGTCCGAGGTTCCACACCCACGGTCTGTGCTTGTGGCCACACAGTACCAAGTCAACGCCGGAATGCAAGCTCGTTCGCAGCGTATCGCCTGCATCAAGGATAATAATCTTGTCGGTTCCGGTATCGGGTATACCTATCAAATGGTGGTGCATCGCCACTATCTTCGGTTTGGTCTCCGGATACTTGATCAGCGTCTTTTCCATCCAAAGGTTCTGCCGGTAGCCGACTTCGCCTTCGTCCCTATCTGGCCTTGCAGTACCCAGTGTGAGGACGGTCGCGTCGTCAAACTCGTAAATCTGCTTTGACGGAAAGAACTTCTTGAACAGCAAATATCCGGTATGCCTGTAGTCGTGGTTGCCGGCAACGACAATGATGTTTGGGCAGGCAAAGCGCTTTAGTTCGTTCCTTGCCTTTTCAAACTGGAAGAGCAGCCCTTCGTCTGTCAAGTCTCCGGTGACAATAATCGCGTCGGGCTTGAGTTTGTTGACTTCGTCGACCACGGTGTCAAAGACATTCTGAACAAAAAGGCTGCCAATGTGTATGTCTGATAGCTGGACTATTTGCAAAGCTGTCATGTATTCGTATTTGGCATTATTTAACGATGTGCGCGCAAATCAATATTAACGCCCTAGGCTGCACTTACAGCAAGCGGTTTGCCAAAGCGCAAGATAAAGGAGGAAAAACCAAAGAGGAGGCTGGGCAAGAAGGAAATGCTGATAGTTCCAATCGCGATGGGCGCCGCAACCCTCCTTGCGCTTGTAGTAATACCAATCTTTGCGCCGCCGCCCGACCCTACTCAGGTCTGCCTCAAGGCGCACAATGTGGAATCTTTCCAGCTCTTCCCGACGATGGAAGTGTCTGTAGACGGAATGTCCATGATGTTGCCAGACGGAGTAGGCAAGGAACCCAAAGGTGACCAGGAATGCCTGCGGCCAATCCACACCGACGAAGTGGGCAACCAGATCCATATCGAATACATCAGACCGATCAGGTTTACGATGGCTGACATGATGAAGATCTATTCCTTTGATAACAAAACGATATCCGTTGCAGACAACTCTACAGGGACTCTTCAAGAACGGAAACTGGAGCTCGACAACTACAACGTGCAATATTCATATTTTTCATCTGAAAGCAAGGATTGTGACAACACCCGCGAAGATTTGGACTGCTACACCTATCAGAACGATCTATCCCTTTTTCCCCCGTTCACAAAGGAAATGCTGGCAAGGATAGAACTGACAAGCAAATAGGAATAAATATCGAAAAAAGGACCGCCTCTGTGATTTGGCCACCAAGACTGCAGCGGTAATCAGGGGCGATGGCACGGGCCCCGAGCTCGTCAACGCAATGATAAAAGTTTTGAAAGCCTGCAATTCCAAGGTTGATCTTGTTCCATGCGACGCGGGATCAGAATGGTGGGAAAAAAGAGGGGGCAACTCGTACATCTCGCCTGAGGTGTGGAAGCTGCTCGAAGAGTCTGACGCCTGCTTCAAGGGCCCGACCACAACGGTGCCTGTGCCAAACGCGCCGCGGAGCGTCGCAGTAAGCATCCGCCAGAAATTCGAGCTGTACGCAAATATCAGGCCGATCAAGACGTATAAGAACGCGGAAAAACAGCTCGACTTCGTTTGCGTGCGCGAAGCCACGGAAGGGCTGTACGCGGGCATTGAGTTCAAGACAAGCGACGACTCGGCGATCGCGATACGAAAGACCACGAGGAAGGGCTGCGACCGCATTGCCAGAGCAGGCTTTGAAGTCGCAAAGAAAAGGGGCTTTGGCAAGGTGTACGCGATAACAAAGCGCAACATACTCAAAGAGACAGATGGCATTTTCTGGGGTGCGGTAGAAAATGCACAAAAGCAGTTCAAGGGCATACAGGTGGAGGAATACTACATCGATAACATGACTCAGCAGCTGGTAAAGAACCCTCAAAGGTTCAATGGGAGCGTCCTGCTCAGCACCAACCTTTTCATGGACATTGTTTCTGAATGCGCTTCGGGCCACGTTGGCTCTATCGGCAACGTGTATTCCGGCAATTATGGAAACAATTACGCGATGTTCGAGCCGGCTCACGGCAGCGCGCCAAAGTACGCCGGCCAGAACAAGGTCAACCCAGTCGCCACGGTGCTGTCAGGCGCGTGGATGGTCGAGTACCTTGGAGAAAAGCCGATCTCGGACGCGATATTCAAGGCTACAGAGGATGTCATCAATCAAAACAAGTACGTGACCTATGACCTAGGCGGCAGCGCCACCCTATCGCAAATGGCAGACCAGATAGCATCGCGAGCCGGCAAGCTCTTGAAAAAGTGATCAGCGGTTCAGCTCTACAACTGAGAGCGTCTCGTAAAACAGCCTTTTTTCCCTTCTCACTTTGGCGCGCATATTTTTTTCCGTCACCAATCGATCAAGCGCGGAAGAATCTGCAAGCGATGAAATAACAAACAGCATTCTGCCGTCGTGGGCAAGGAGCGGCAGCGCCGACTGGATAAAGTGTATTGTCGTCTCTATTCCCGCGGGGCCGCCGTGCACGGTTGTCTCCCTGACTTTGTCGTCGGGCAGGTAGGGCGGGTTGCTCACAATCAAGTCGAACATGCCGGCAAAAGCCGATGCGGCGTCGCAGCAGGCAAGCATCGCTCTCGACCTGCCCCTGCAGTGCTCCAGCGCCCGCAGGTCAATGTCAGAGCCGGCCACACTTGCAAAGTTCTTTTCAAGCAGGTTGAGCAAAAGGCCCGAGCCTACGCCGATTTCAAGGGCTTGCCTGCCGCGATACTGCTTTATGCAGTCAGCCAATAGAAATGTGTCGTCAGATGGCACATACACTTCACATCGACTCCGCTATCTTGACAAGGTCGCTTGGTATAAGCTGGCCTATTCTCTTGCTGCCAAAGTCAGTTTTTATCCCAGCTTTGGCGGCCACGGTCGTGGCTTTTTTGTTCCTCTTTGAGAAGAGGAGGTTGAGGTTCGTTACGGTCTGTTTTGGAACGGTATAGACGGGAATTATCCTGATTACCGCGGATTCTACTTTTGGCTGCGGCTCAAACGATTCCCTTCTAACGCTGAATAATTTTTCAATCGCAAAACAGTGAGTAGCCAGCGCGGATATCGCGCGATAGTTCTTGTCACCAGGTTTTGCGACGAGCTTGTCTGCAAACTCTTCCTGCACCATCACTATCGCCCTGCTGAATTTCTGCACAGCCAGCCATTCAATGGCGTCCCTGCTGCGCGAATAGGGTAGGTTTGAAGCAAAGACATCAAAGCGCAGGTTCTTGGTCCTGAAGAGGTC
>DATEUD010000120.1:0-6770 GCA_035283265.1 Nitrososphaera sp. | reverse complement strand
AGTCCGAATTCTGCAAACAGCAGTAAACCGACCAGCCGGCTTCTTAACATTTATCTGCTGGATTGCCGTACCAAAAGGCACTGTTACTGCGGAAATGGTGATGATGATCGCTTTCTAGCGCTGAGCCGTTTCCAAATTTCAAGAAATGCAACATGGAAATGGCGGGAAATGCCTTTTTGCTTGCCCACTCCCATGTCATGCCTTGCGGTCTGGAATTGCTTGAGCAAGACATGATTTTACTTTTGATAAAACGCTCCGGTGAGCTATCATAACCTCGATTGATTGGTATAAAGTGCCGCTGATAATGCCGGTGAGCTGTGATAATTATACTCCGCCTATGAGAAGGGTTAATCTTTCAACCCGCCGTCAATACTTTATGGAAATGTTCGAATCAATCGGATGGATATTGCTTGGATTTGTGCCCACTCTAGCTGCAATGGAAGCTGCGTGGAAGATAGGCAAACGCTGGCTGGCCCTGGCAGAGGCAGGCGTCCATTGATGGACTATTACACAATTACATGCCTGGCCGCCATGGCGGTTGTCGCGGGGCTGGTAGGACTTCGCTTGGTAAAGGACGAGAGGCTGCTGAGGCACAAAATGCTTATAGAAAAGTAATTCTTGCAGCCAGTGTCTCGGTTTATTTACAGTCTTTGGTGCGATTTTGACTAGATCTCCCCCCGCAGAATTGGCAAAAAAGCTGACCCGTTGCAAGCTTTTGTTGACCGCAAGGACCGACCTCCCTGCATATGGATAGTAGCCCTATGGGACAGGCCTATGAAATCCACAAGTACCGGGGGCAGTCGTTCCTGTATGTTGTCGCGAGAACCAACAAGCATGCAGAAGACTGCGTCAAGGGCGACGTAGAAAAGATGAACGGAATGCTGTCGCCACAAATGAAGTCGGAGGGCATCCAGTATGTGTTTGCATTAGGAACAGTGGACAGCATGAGCAAAAAGGCAGGCGACCGGACAAGAAAGAAGGATAAGCAGGGTGTCCTTGACGACGGCACTGCCGCCAGCTAACAATTTTTATAGCAATTGCGATTACTGCTAGAGGATGCAGAGGCCAGACTGGGACACCTATTTCATGCTACAGGCAGAGATTGCAAAGCTCCGCTCAAACTGCCTGACCCGGCACATTGGCGCGGTCATTGTAAAAGAAAACCGGCAGATAGCCACCGGCTATAACGGGACGCCGTCGGGGATAAGGAACTGCTTTGAAGGAGGCTGTCCCCGCTGCATGGCCCGAATGAAGGGCGAGATCAAGTCCGGTGAGGGACTTGACCGGTGTTTGTGCACGCACGCAGAAGCAAACGCGATAATGCAGTGTGCCCTATTTGGCAACGCGGGGAGCACAAGGGGCGCCACGCTCTACTCCACCTTTGCGCCCTGCATAGAGTGTAGCAAGATGACCATAAGCGTCGGCATCAAGAGGATAGTGGTTATTGCCGACTACCTGGAAGACGGAACGCAGCTATTGAGAGAAGCCAATATCGAGCTGGTAAAGATGGACACAGAGCTGCTAAAGCCCTGGCTCACAATCATCCCTGCAGATCCGGAATCGTCGGCAAAGGCAGTGAAATAGGTGGACGTCCACGTCACCCAGTTCAACGTGCAGCTTTATTTTAGAAAACCAATACTTGACACGGACAGGCTGAATTCAGCTTTCAGCAAGTCAGAAGGCTTTGCCGCAAGCCCGATGCAGCAGGGAAACCACCCAATGCAGGACACGATGTCGTTTTTCAGACAAGGCTTTCGGATCGCGCCAGTCCAGTCAAACGTCCTTCCGTTCCGCATACTGCAGGTCATGAGCTACCCAAACGCGCTTCAGAACCCCGATCAGGAGACCATATCGTGCCTCCACTATGTGGCCGCGTCGCTCAAGCAGCACCTGAATGTCGACATTGACAGTGACATCTATGCCGTCAGGGTGGTGTTCCACTCTATCGTAACTGGCACGAGCGACATCCACAGGATGCTGACAAAATTAGACCGAATCGACAATGTTCCTTCTCTTGCAGGCATGTACGTCGGACACAAGAACCCGATGGACGCGATACAGCTCACCTCCAAGACAGGGAGCGAGCTATTGCAGAAATCCTGGAACGACATGCGGATAAGCCAGTTTGACACCCATTCTTACGTAGTCACGATATTTAACGAGACCGACTCGCTTGCCAGCTCGCTCGAATTTGTCAGGGGCGTCGGGCAGTTCGTCGCAACTCTTATGCACGAGATAGAAGCAGCCGTGACAGGGAATTGAAGATCAGGCCAGCCAGGAGATCAGACAGGGAAGAGATCCTCAGCTTTTGCATAAACAGCTTCAGCTGGGGCGACTACGTCGACCGGATGTGGGACTACTGGTACAGGAACGGCCGGCTGCTCGTGGTCGAGTATGGTGGCAGGAAAATCGCAATGTCGCACGTGGCGATATGCCCAGATGACAAGAGCATGTGGCTTGAAGGCGTGAGGGTGCACCCCGATTACCGGCGCTCCCGGATCGCGACAGAGCTCATTACGAAAATGATCCAGTACGGCAGGCAGAGTGGCGCGCGGCAGGCGTCTGCTATTGTTGACGTAACAAACGTTGCATCGCAGCGCGTGATGGAAAAGAATGGCTTTGAAGTAATATCGAGGTGGGCGTACTACAGCACAGATGGAAGACCGGAGCGGAAAAAGTCAAGCGCAAGGCTCGCAACCAATGCCGAGCTAAATGACGTCTGGCAATATTTGCAGAATTCTGAAATCTATCGCCTGTCTGCGAAAAGGTACGTCAAGTCCTGGCACTGGTACGCGCTAGACAGAAAAGTGCTCCGGGGTTTCATTAAGGCAAAGCGCGTGATAATGACCGGCCGGCCTGTCGCCGGCATAGCGATAATCAACAGGCATGGCTACTGGGACAGGACAAACATCATGCAAATAGTCTACCTAGATGCCGCTTCGGCCGTCCCGCTTGCCCATCTCGTTTCGTTCGCGACAAACCTGTACCTGGACGGCGAGTTTGAGGCGCTCCAGCTGGTATGCTGCGACAGCAAGCGCCTGACATTGTTCATTGAAAAATTCATGGCCAAAGACGAGGAGCAGTTTCTGCTCTACAACAAAGTATTTACGACAAAAGCCACGCTCTCTCAATAAATTGGAATACTTGCAGGTACGAGACTTGCGCATCCGTTATGCCGACGCCGGAAATGGCGAGCCGGTGCTCCTGATCCACGGGCTTGGCGGCTCTATCGAAAGCTGGACAAACAACATTGGCGAGCTGGCAAAAGGGCTGCGGGTGATTGTGGTGGACCTGCCGGGGTTCGGGTTGAGCGACAAGCCGAAAATCAATTACACGATCAGGTTTTACAGGGAATTTGTTGCGCAGTTCTTGAAGGTCCTGCAATTGGAAGAAGCGTCAATCGTGGGCTCATCGCTTGGCGGCCACGTCGCTGCTGAAGTCGCGATAAGCCATCCATATCTCGTGAGGAAGCTTGTGCTGATAAGCCCGCCAGGCGCGCTTCCTAGATCCTTCAAGGGGACGCCCGCCCTGATGAGGTACGCCAAGGTGGTCAATGCAAAATCAATGCAGCAGGTCAAGCAGGCATTATCTGCAGCGGACAACAAGCCTGTTGACGATTCTTATGCGCAACTTGTTTACCAGAAACTGTCCATGCCGGGCGCAAAAGAAGCGTTCCTGTCAGCACTACAAGGCAGCGCGCAAGCGCCGCGCCTGAACAACAGGTTGCACAGGATAAAGGCACCCACGCTGCTCCTGTGGGGCAAGGAAGACGCCATGATCCCAGTCAAATTCGTAGAGCCGTTTATAAAAATGAAAAACTGCCGGGTAGTCATGATTGAAAGCTGCGGCCACCGGCCGCACGTTGACAGGCCGGAGCTGTTTAACAAAATCGTGGCTGATTTTGTGGCTTAGCGGAACTCCCGCTCGAGTCTGTCCACCTTTTGCAGTAGCTCTAGGTTCTTTGACTTGATCCTGTCCAGGTCCTCTCTCATCTGGGCGACCTCCTTTGGCTTCTTTGTCGCTTCTTTGATTATGTTTATGCACTCCTCGGCCACCCTCCTCACCCTGTGGTCAAGGTCATGCTCGGCCACCCAAGTCAGGTCTGGAATCGACTTCGTGAGTTCCGCGTCGGCAAGCGCTCTGCACGCGTTGATGCGCACCCTGAACCACCTGTCAGTCAGTAGGCTCTTCAAATGATCAAGCACCGCGTGGCTTTCTGCAAACTTGCCAAGCGCAAAAGTGGCCGCTTCCCTTATCCTGTGGTAGTTGCTGTACCAGCTCTTTTCAATCATAAACTCGGCAATGTCTTTGTCGCCGGCAAACTCTTTCAGTCCGACGATTGCGCCCTGCGCGACGACGTTTTGAAAGCTGTCAGTTGCCGTTGCCTTTTTCAGTACTGCAATCGCCTGACTGCTCTTTGTCTTGCCTATTGCTGTAGCTGCTTCTGACTGGACAAAATAGCTTTCGTCCTTCTGCAGAACCGCCCTTAACAATTCTAGCGTTTCTTCCTTCCTGAACTCGCCCACTGCCTTTACGACGGCGCGCCTTGCCTTTGGATGCTTTACAGAAAGGCACTTCTTAAGCGCGTCGTAAGCGTAATCAGTTCTTATCGCGCCAAGAGCCTTTGCTGCTTCAGCCGCGACTCCCCAAAACTTGTCATGCAGCACCGCGTCTTTCAACGCATCAATGGCTGCATCAGACGACTTGTCCTTCAACGAGCGCGCAGCTTCGACGCGCTCGATAACAGTGTCGCCATTATGCAGCTGTCTGACTAGCATCTCCATTGGCGCCTTTATAATTATTGTTTTCAGGATTTTGAGCTGCGGATCGACGGAGAACCATTCAATGTCTCCGTCGACCGGTATCTGAAACGCGCTGTCTTTTTCCGAGATCTTGAAAGTGAATGTTTTCTTGGTTCTTGCAAACGTTAGCTTTACTTCAAGCAAGAGTTCAAATGGATCGCCGGTCTGAGCCTGCTCCACCTTGATCTTGATAATGTCGCGGTCGCGAGAAAAGTCGATCTTGAGCTCGGGGTGACCTGCCCTGAAAAGCCACTGGTCGAAAAATTGTTGCAGGCTCTTGCCAGTTTCCATCTCGAACACCTTTCTCATGTCGTCAGTATCGGCCGTGCCGTGGGCAAAGCGCTGGAGATACGACCTGAGCGACCTGCGGAAGTGCTTCTCGCCGACATGGTGCCTGAGCATATGGAGCACAAACCCGCCCTTTTCGTAGGTGTGCCTGTCAAAGAGATCGTCAGGGTGCTTGTACACGTTGGTCACGATAGGCCGGGTATACCTGGTCCCTGCCTCTTCGAAATAGTCGTCGGCAGTCTGCATTACATAGTACTGGAATTCATCGTTACCTCTGCTTGCCTCCCAGTAAAGGGCTTCACAATAAGTGGCAAAGCCCTCGTTTAGCCAGATGTGTTGCCAATCCCGGCATGTTACCAAATCTCCGAACCACTGATGCGCCAGCTCATGCGACACGAGGTAGTCGCTTGTAAAATCAAGGTGCGCCTTTTTATCATGTAGTGTGTCAAACGTAAGCGTGGTGCAGCTGGCATTTTCCATGCCGCCGTAGATGAAATCCTGCACTACCACTTGCGCATATTTTTCGTACGGGTACTTTGTGCCAAGATACTCTTCAAAGAACTTGGCCATTGCAGGCGTCTGGTCAAACGACCGGGGAGCGTCCTGCTTTCTCTCCGGGGGAACAAAGTATTGCAGGATGCCGTCTTTTATCTCGGCGTACTTGCCCACAACAATCGATACAAGATAGGCAGGGTGTGGGTTTGATTCAGACCAGTGGTATACTTGCTTTTTTCCACAATGCTCTATCTTTAACAATTTGCCGTTTGAAATCACGGTAAAGCCAGCCTTAACCGTGACTGAAATTTCGCTTGAAAATTTCACCTTTGGGTGGTCGATGCAGGGGAACCAGTACCTTGCCTGTGTGGCCTCGCCCTGCGTCCACGCCTCTAGGTGTTTGTTTGGGTAGTGCTTGTCTGGTGCAACAAAGTAGAAGCCTCGGCGCGGCCTTGCATTGTAGGAAATAGCAAGCTCGATCTTGCTTCCCTCCTTCATTGTTCTGTCCAGCTTTACTGCCAGCTTGTCGTCAATGCTGCGGAAGTCCAGCTTGCTGCCGGCAGAAACTGACTTAACCTGAAGCTCGGCCGCGTCAAGCTCTATAGTGTCGGTGTCATGCAAGATCTTGATTGTCAGCCGCTGTTCGCAGCTGATCGAGCGCTCCTGCAAGTCCGGTTCTATCGCCAAGCGCATGTGGGTAATAGTGAATGAAAGCGATGGGGGGTAGTGCGGTCTGCTGCCTGGTAGCTCGAACCTTTTCCTGGAATCGTCCTCGCCGTGGGTATGCATAGGTAAGCGCTACTCGCAGTGTTTGACAAAATAAAGGTATCCTGATACCACATGAGATAAGTTCCTATGCCAAATATCGCTAGCGATAGATATAAGCTTACAGAACTAGAACTAGAACTAGAACTAGAGTCCTGAACCACGTAATGCCAAGATCCTCGTTCACCGCGTCCCAATACCACCCGATGTTATTGTTTGCCCGCTCTACCAGCTGGCGCCAGTCGGAAACACCATGCTTTGCCATAAATCTGGCGATGTTGGTAGCCCCCTGCCTATCCGGAACGAACGCAAATCTCTCGGTCAACAGGTCGGCTTTTGGCGAGACCTTTAATTTACCTAACTAACCTGTGGTGCTGACAGGTCAAGCCTGGCGGATACCGAAAATCGTTAAATGCTCAT
>DATEUD010000119.1:0-11206 GCA_035283265.1 Nitrososphaera sp. | reverse complement strand
CCACCACACGCATCAAGACGGCTGAGCAGGCATTGAAGGCAGACAAGATCTTTTTCATTTACGTCGCCAAGAACAATGAGTGGCAGAAGAGACAGCAGGAGGATTGGGGCTATGTTTCGTCGATGGCCCGGTTCTTCAAGTGGTGGTCCCAGCACTATTTCGACATCAAGCTGCCGGTCGAGGCGGATATCCTGCCGGTCATTCCGGGCAAGCTGTTTGACAGGATGTCTTTAGCATACCTTATCAGGGACCACTCTGAGAGGGGCGACTACATTTACCACTTTTACCTTGCGTACTTCAAGCCGTTCTGGACCGACTGCAACACCGAAGGGTACACCGCAAAGAATCTGGGAATAGCGTGGTGGCAGAGGCCGGACGATGGCGTTTCAGAGCCCAAGCGCTACGCGTTTTACGCAGACGAGAACTGCCCGCGGGTATCACATGTACTTGCGCACGAGCTCCTCAGGATGAAGGGCAAGACGAAAAAGGACTACTTTGGCAAGATCCACGAGCTCTGGGACCGGCACGTCTACAAGGACAAGCCGTTCCTCTATTTTGACAGCCACTTCAAAAGGGTGCGCAAGGAAGACTCGTACCGCTTTATGACGCTTGACCCGGCGGAACTTTAATCAAGCGCCAGCATGCAACAATTTCGTTTGTCGATGCAAGTCCTGGCCAAGTCGGGCGCAATAGTGTCGTCAGCCGGAGTTGCGCTATTGATCGCGTTTGTTGCAATTCTGCTGGCGTTTCCCGTTATCAAGGAATGCGGAGGCGAAAAGTGCTCGTACACCTCGACGGCGCCGGAACAGCTCGTGGCAATAGTCCAGCCAGGATACCTCGCGGTTTCGCTCATGATAATTGCGGCAGGGGTTTTCATGGTAAGGTTTAGCAGATGGAAAAGCAAACAAGAAAACTGAACGCGGCCCTTAGCTCACGCCGGCGGGGTTCTTTTGCTCCAGATGGTCGCGCTTTGTGTGTTCGCCAGCTTCCTGCTGCGTCAGAAATGTCTTGCCGCAGATTGCGCGTCTGACCACAGCAACGTTTGCCCTTGATGCAATTGCAATTGCTACGTAAACATTATATTTAATGCGTTAAGGCACGCGTCTATAAATAGCAGAAATTCCCACATCCTCTTGTTGGGCAAGCTAATATTTAGCAAGGCAGAGCGCGATTTTCTAGGCCGCAACGAAGCGTGCAGGTTCGCAACTTGTCACGACAGCGTTCCCCATGTCGTGCCCGTGTCATACGTTTTTGAAGGTGGCGAATTTTACATTGCGACCGACTATGAAACGAAAAAGTACAAGAACATCATGGAGAACGACAAGGTGGCGCTGACAGTTGACGTCTACAGCTCTGTAGGCAACAAGGCCGTGTGCATTCAGGGCAGGGCCGAAATAATCGAAAGGGGCGGGGAATTTGCAAGGCTCTACAAGGTCTTCAATGAGCGCTTTGAATGGGTAAGGGAAGACCCCTGGGAAGAAGGCGAAGCGCCTTTCCTAAAGGTGACTCCAACTGGTAAGGTCAGCTGGGGACTTTGAAAATGTCTATCCGGAAAAAGCTTGATGACGCAGCCGGCAAGATATGCGAGGCTGCGCTGCCTATCAAGCAGGAGTACTACCTTGGCAGGGGCAAGGATCTAGCAATATGCACTCTTTCAAGCATCGATCTATTAGAGGCGATATCAAAATCTGATATTATGGGCAAGGTCGCCATTGCCGGCCGGCTTCTATCAGAGAACAAGGGCATCGACGCAATGATCAGGTTCACGCTTGAACATCCCGACCTCAGACACATCATTGTCTGCGGCAAAGAAGTCAAGGGCCACAGGGCAGGACAGGCGCTGCTCGCGCTTGCCAGGAGCGGCATCGACGGAGACGGCGGAATAATTGGGGCTCTTGGGCCGTACCCGATACTCAAGTCGCCAGCTAAAGATGTCGATGCCTTTAGACGTCAGGTCGAAATTTCAGACATGATAGGTACAGTCGAAATTGCCAAGCTAGTATCCTGAAGTCTGCCTGTCGCGGTTGACCCTGTTCTTTTTCTTATATTCTTCCAGTATGTCGGCCGGGCTCATGCCAAGCTCTATCGACGCCTGGACGACGAAATGCCAGATGTCGATGAGCTCCTCCTTCGCAGCAGAGCTGTCAAAGGGCGCCGGCTTCTTCCACCATTTCCAGCTGGTCAGCCGCTGGAGCTCCACTGCCTCGTGGATTATTGCAGTCGACAGCGCCGCTACCCTGCCTTCGACCGAAACGGGATAGCGCGACAGATCCATCATGGATGCAAGTTCCTTCTGCTTTGAAAAAATGTCTTCAAGGGTGTCCATCAAACTGCTAGTTCCGCCTCCTTGTGTAAAAAGGATTGGGACCAGCACGACTAGTGTCGAAGGACAGGGGCGTCTGCGAAAGCTTTAAGGCACGAGTTAGCTTATCAGCCTTGACAATGGTTTCTCACGCTTCTGTTAACAACAAGCATCCTTTACAATCTAGCCCTGAGCCCGAAGAAAGCCAGTCTGCCTCCCTTGGGAACGTTCTTACCGCCTGCCTTGACCTGCTCAAGATCGACGACCCGGCGATCCGAAAAAAAGCGGTTGAATTTGTAGGGAGCATCCCCCTTGGCACCATTAACACGTACGGCAAGTGGATAACCGCTGCGAAGGCGATTGCTGATGCGTGCGCGGTCAGCGGGAGGCTGTTTTCCCAGTCTGAAATGTGCGACTTTTTAACAGTTGCTGCAAAAGGTGTCGATTCAAAGCGGGCCGGCGCAAAGACGGTCAACGATGCTACTTTTCAGATTTACGTCGATATCATGGAGAACTACCAGAAGGCAGACTACAGGACAAAACTGCATTATCCGCGAATCATTGTCGATACCATTTCCGCGCTTGACAAGGGCGTTGACACAAGAGGAGAGGCGGTGGGCGTTTACAGCCTGGACAGGTATTATCAAGATAGGAAGCTGACAGCATTACAGGAAGATCCTGCCGCAGCCTATGTCGCAACGCCGCTGGCCGAGAAGGCGGCATCTACCACGCATGCGCCGCCCTCGTACATCGATGAGCTGGTGGAAAACCTCATGCAAATCACCAACAGGTCAAGGAAGGACCTGGAGCGGTCACTTGCCAACCTGCAGGAGGCAGACGTGAAAAAGTTAACTGATTTATCAGTGAATTACAAACGCCTTCAAAAATACAACAAGATGCCCAACCCGTCGGCATTCAAGAAGCAAGTGGAGAAGGAGCTAGGGCGCAAACTCACTGACAACCAGCTCCAGCACGCTATTAACTCGATAAGAAAGGCCAAGAGCTACATTGAAAACGTCCTTGACGGCAAGTACATCCCGCACGGCACTCACGGGATAAACCACGTCAAACACAACCTGGAATACGGCTACCAGCTGATGGGCCTGATGGAGCCCAGAAAAAGGCGCTCAACCTAGGCTTTTCTGCGCCAGCAGTATCCATTTAAATTGGAACTGGATCTCTAGGAACTTGACGCTGTTGACAGTTCTCCAGTAGATCGAAAAGGAATCCATCTCGAGCAAATTGTTGTCTATAAGCATTTTCAGGATCCGCCTGATCACGTCTTGTCTCACGTACTGATGCAGAGCCATAATCCTCGTGTGGGATGCGCCGCTCGTTGCAAGCGACAGAATTCTGGCATACGTCTCAAAAACGTCCAACAGCAGGCAATCCGCGAAAGGGGATTAAGGCATTGTAACGCTAGTTCTGGATGGAAATTACGTAATTGGGTAGGGTTGTCCTCCTATCGCAGGGGCATCCCAATATGCCCTTGTTGATACGGAGGGTCGCTACCTATTCTTAGCGGACGTTTTATTGTTGCGTGTTATTCGTGAAATAAATTATTAAGGCTTTTGAAGTACATTTACTAAATTCATGATAGTATTGCTTCAGAAGTCGATTTAACTCCATATTCTTTCTCTGAACGTCCACTTCTTGTTGAACAAAAAGTTTCCGACAGCGGCAACCATCACAGCAAGAATCAGGGCTGTTGGGTAGCTTATCTGCTGGTTTCCATGCAGCATATACAGCATTAAAAGTTGTATGATGGCGCCTGGCGTGCTAAATCCTGCAAATAGGCAGTATTGCATTATAGTCTTGTATGCTGCAAAGTCTCTATCTTCAAACGTCCATAGCTTATTGAGGAAAAAGTTGGAAGATACTGAGAATATTATTCCAGCTAGTGCTGCATATAGATACCAAAGGCCCGGCAGCAGGCTGCCAAACAGAGTGGTGACTGCATAATTGACAAGCAGACCCGTTGCTCCAATTGTGTAAAATCTTCCTGCTTTTGAAAGGAAGCGGACCGAATTACGCTTTTCCTTTTCTCTCAGCGACTTGCCGTAGCGATAGAGCCGCCAGACCGCTCTGATGTAGTCAAACATAACGGACGAATCGAGCTTGCTTGCGCCGAATGCCCTGTTGGTGAACGTATAGGGAACTTCCTTGACGCGGGCGCCCTTTGCCTTGACCAAAATTTCAAGCAGCATCTTGTAGCCGATGGCGTCGAATTTTACTCCCTCTATGATGTTCCGCTTGAAAGCAAAGAAACCAGACATCGGGTCTTTGATCTCTATTCCAAGGCCCACCTGGGCAATCTTTGTCGCGCCCTTGCTCATCAGTCTGCGCTTGAACGGCCACCCGGCAATCGATCCTCCTTTGATGTACCTTGACGCAACCACGATGTCATATTTTGAATCCTGTAGCTCGTCCACCATGTTGGGGATTGTCTGGGGCGGGTGGGAAAAGTCGCCGTCCATTACAACTATGATATCGCCAGCGGCCGACTGGACCCCTGCCAGTATCGCAGAGCTGAGTCCCTGCTTGTCCGGCCGGCAGATGACTCGAACTCGCAATTTCTTGTTGTTGATGCTCTTGGCGTATTGGCTTGCAATGTCGTCCGTGCCGTCTGGTGAATTGTCGTCTACCACAATAATTTCTGCGGCATAATCGGCAGGAAGGATCTCTGCTATAGAGTCAAGCATCCTTGCTATGTTCTGCGACTCATTGTACGTTGGAAGAACTATGGACAGCGGCACCTTGTCGGTTTTGAACAGCTCTTCCTGCCTTGGCAGATCCATAGGCTCCACTGGGGCCGCGGGGTATAAATTTTTAGTCAATGTCCGAGATGCCGCGGGGAGTTATCGCAAATGGCGCCGGTTCTTTGCCTGCCGGCTGCACAAGCAAGGCCCGGAATGAGGATTTTGCAGCACTGACTATCTCGAGTTTGAGCTTCATGTGGGAATAGATCGAGACCGAGCTCCCAAGGTACTCACGCTGCTGTGAAGGAACTACAGCCTGGGCCACGTTGCGGCCAGCCTGGTCCACCACCGTTATCGGCGTGTTCCTAACCATATTCGTGACTACTACAGCGCAGCCGGCATTTATCGCAACAATCGCCAGTTCGTGCATGTGCTTCATTACCGCAAGGTGCCGCGCTGGTCCAGAGTATTCTGCAGAAAACAGCGACGTCAGGGTGTCGACAACTAAAAGCCGTGGGTCAACCTCAAGGATTTTCGCGACTGCGCCGGCCTGGTCAAGTGTCTGGAGCGCCCTTACAAACGTGATCTTGTCCAGCGCGTCCGGCGAGCCGGATATCTCCACTATGCGCTCGGGCCGGAACGTACCGGCGGTGTCGACAAACATCGCCCTGCCTCCATCCCTGACACAGTTGGCGCAAAGCGTAAAGCACAGCTGCGACTTGCCGGAACCGCTTTCGCCGTAAATGTCAGTCGCCATCCCCATGCGTACGCCTCCTCCCAGGAGCGCATCCATTGCCTTTGAGCCTGTGGAAATTATCGCCAACGTGCCAAGCTGTTTACACTGTGAACAAAACCTGCTTATGAACCTGCAGCAAGGGAACCTTTTTATGCGAGCCACGATTTTTTCAAAAGTGATTAGTTAGATTGTCGTCTTCGCCGTCATCACAACAGCAGCCAAAGCGCCCATTGTCTACCCTGCAACGCGCGATTAACCGCAAGGTTGCCGTGAGGCTCAAGAGCGAGATAGAGTACAAAGGCAGGATGAACAACGTCGACTCGTACATGAACCTGATCCTGACAGACGCCGAAGAATTCAACGGCTCCGACTTGCTTGCAAACTATGGCAAGATAGTCATAAGGGGGAACAATGTCCTGTTCATCAAACTGGAAAAAGAGTTCTAGTCATGAAGTCGGTGTCGATTTACAAATGGTAAGAAGATGGTTGTTTACGTCTGAAAGTGTAACCGAGGGCCACCCGGACAAGATCTGCGACCAAATATCGGACGCAGTTTTGGACGATTTTTTGAGGCAGGACCCTGACTCGCGCGTCGCCGTAGAGTCGATGACGACCACCGGAATCGTGTTTGTCGCCGGCGAAGTTACGTCAAATGGCAGGGTGGACGTGCAGAAAATCGTCCGCGACACTATCAGGGAAATAGGCTATGACAAGCCAGATTATGGTTTTGACTGCGATTCGTGTTCCGTACTTGCGGCGCTCCACGAGCAGAGCCCAGATATCTCTATGGGCATAACGGCAACTTCGAACAAGGATCAGGGAGCCGGCGACCAGGGGCTGATGTTCGGGTATGCCACCAACGAAACGCCCGAGCTGATGCCATTGCCAATTACGATGGCGCACCAGCTGTCAATGAAGCTGGCAGAGGTACGGAAAAAGAAGGAGCTGAGCTGGGTCAGGCCCGACGGTAAGTCGCAGGTATCAGTAGTCTATGAAGACGGCGTGCCAAAGCGCATCGATACCGTGGTAGTTTCCACCCAGCACTCACCGGACATCAGCATGAGTCAGCTGCGCGAAGAAATAATCAACAAAGTAATCAAGCCAGTCTGCGGCAGCTGGATCGACAGCAGAACAAAGTTCATGGTCAATCCAACGGGCAGGTTTGTGATAGGCGGGCCGCCAGCCGACACCGGCCTGACTGGAAGGAAAATCATCGCCGACACCTACGGCGGTATGGGGAGGCACGGCGGAGGCGCCTTTTCAGGCAAAGACCCGTCGAAAGTAGATAGGTCTGCCTGCTACATGGCTAGACACGTCGCCAAAAACGTAGTCGCCGCAGGGCTAGCGGACAAGTGCGAAGTGCAGGTAGCTTATGCAATAGGCATAGCAGAGCCCGTCTCTATCATGGTCGATACTTTTGGAACGGGAAAGGTCTCGGAAGAAGAGATCGAGGCCAAGGTCAGGAAGACCTTTGACATGAGGCCTGCAGGAATCATAAAAACCCTAGACCTCAAGCGTCCAATATACCGCAAGACGGCTGCCTACGGCCATTTTGGAAGGAGCGACCCGACCTTTACGTGGGAAAAGACCGACAAGGCTTCCCTCATGCGCTAATGTTAAAAATAGCTCGGTGGCATAGATTTCACAGTTGCTAAAGGGCAAAGTCGCAGTAATCACCGGCGCAACCAGAGGCATAGGCTTTGAAATAGCGAAGGAATTCGCCGCTCGCGGAGCCACGGTCATTGTATGCTCCGTCAAAATGGAAAGCGCGGAAAAATCTGCAAGTTTGATCAAAGACAAGGCGTACACTGAAAGGCTGGACGTGACAGACCCTGTTGCCGTAGCAAAATCCATGCGCCAGCTGGTGGAGAGCCACAAGCATGTAGACATCCTGGTCGACAACGCACGCTACCCCCTTGAATACAAGATTTGGGCCGAGGTTTCACGAGGTTGCCGAAGAGGAGTTTAACAGGGTGATTCGAGTGGAGCTCAAAGGCACGCTCAGGCGCTGCCATTCTGCCCTCCCGTTCATATTCAAGGGTGGTGGAGCGTGACAATATACATTGCTTTCACTCCCGGGGTATTGGGGCACAACGAGGGCGTGCCCCACACAATAGCCAAGGCTGGCTTGGTCGCCATTACAATGCACATCGCGCTGGAATACGGTGACAAGAACGTCCGCGCATATACACTTGCGCTTGGCAACATCTCTACAGAAGCCACTTCCAACTCTATGACAGTGACTGAAAGGAAAAAGACCGCGATGGAAAACTCGATGAAAAAGTTGGGCGACCCGCAGGAAGTCGCAAAAGTTGCAGCAAGCGTGGCGAGCGACGACTTTACATTTGCGACTGGCAACACGATGGTGATCGGCGGCGGCACAGTGATGCTGTAATGTTTGTTGAAGACAAGGACATAGAGCTGGCAGAGCGGGAACAAGAACTGCCACCAGAGATTGAGGAAAAGAAACGAAAAGGGATGCTGAGGACCGGCTACACGACAGGCACCACCGCGACAGCTGCAACGAAAGGCGCCCTTTATGCCCTCTTTGACAAGCCAGTCGAACAGGTGACCGTGTCGCTTCCAAAAAACAAAACAGCGACGCTTAGGATCGCGTGGACAAAAATCGACGGCGGCAAAGCAACCTGCGCCGCGATAAAAGACGGAGGGGACGACCCGGACGCCACGCACGGCGCGGAGATATGCTCCACTGTTTCGTTCAGCAATGATGCAGGCAAGATAAACATCGACGGCGGCAAGGGCGTTGGCAGGGTGACCAAGCCGGGGCTCGGGCTTGAAATGGGCAAGGCCGCTATCAACCCCACCCCAATGAAGATGCTAGAGCAGGCAGTCCATGAACTCGCCAAAGAGCAATTAGAAAGGCACGGCGTCGATGTTGTAATCTCGGTCCCAAAGGGTGAAGAGATCGCCAAAAAGACAGACAACCCACGCCTTGGGATTCTGGGCGGCATCTCGATACTTGGCACTACAGGCATAGTCCTGCCTTATTCTACTGCCTCATTCGCCGCCTCGATCAGCCAGGGCCTCGATGTGGCAATCGCGATGGGCGCTGACACTGCAATCCTCACCACCGGCGGACGAAGTGAGGACTTTGCCAAAGCACTGTTCAAGCTGCCGGACCACTGCTTTGTGCAAATGGGCGACTTCGCCGGCTACTCGATAAGGCAATGCGCCAGCAAGAAACTACGAAAGGCAATCATTGCCGGCTTTATCGGCAAGTTGACAAAGATGGCGGGGGGAGTCAAGCAGACGCATGTTGCCGGTTCGCACGTTGACATGGAGTTCATGGCGCGCCTTGCAGCCGAGTGCAAAGCGTCGCCAAAGGTTGTTCAGGAGATCAAGCGCGCAAACACCGCCAGACATGTGTCTGAAATAATAACGAAAAACAATGTCGCCGGATACTTTGACCTTGTGTGCAAAAAAGTGCACGAGCAGATGAGCGAGCATGCAAAGGTGCAGCTGGAAATGGAAGTGGTGATGTTTGAGTTTGACGGCAGAGTGACCGGCCGCTATCCAGTCTAGCGCTTTTTGTACTGCTCTTTGAGCATCTCTATCCTGCCGGAGTGCTTTTCCTTGTAGGATGCCCTGCATTGAATGCAACAAAAGAACCTTTCAAAGTTGGCGAATTTCAGGACCTTGGGCTTGCCGTGGATGGGCCCACCACAGAACTCGCATTTCAATTTGACATTGAGACCTTCGACGTACACGTGGAAGTGCTTCTTTTGCTTTTTCAGCGATTCCAGCGTGTCGCCTAACTCGCTCTGGCTCTTTCTGTCCACTTTTGAAAGGTCTATTTCAGGCTTAACCGACTTGATAAGGCCCATATTGACGAGGCGTTCGTACCTTGCCTTGACGGTGGGCGTGCTAACCTTTATCTCGCGAGATATTGCCCGGAAGGACTTACGGCCATCCTCCATCAGCGATTTCAGTACGGCAACGTCGGTGTCGTCAAGCTGGATAGGCAATAATATCCTGTTGCCGCGCCTGCCTTATAATCTTAGTTTGTTCTTACTTCAACCTTGCTGCCTTCATAATTCTTGTGCATGCTGGTATAGGGATACCGCCAAAGATCATAGTTCAGTACCTCGCCTTCAAAGGTCTTGACCGTGTGGGTCTCTGAATACACCTGCTCAAGTTTTTCATCCATGCCGATGTCGTTTTCAAAATGGTTGTCAGATATGATTATAAACTTTTCAGTTGGGATTGGATAGTAAAGCACGTCAAGGTAATCGTGGAACGTATTGTCTACATTAAAAACGTAAATGTACATCCACGAATAGACAGGATTTGCGATTATCGAGGTATCTGCATCGGCGATAGCAAGAGCAAATGCCGCAGCTTCAAACTGCGCCGACGTCATATTCGTGGTTATCACAAGCGTAGTGCTAATCAGTCCAAATATTGCAATCGGCACAAGTGTGCCAATTTTTATGACATTCTCTTTATTGGCATTCTTTGCTTTGCTTGCCAAGCCATTGATCAGAAACGCCGCAGCTATGCAAAATACTGGAATGATTGGTATTACGTGGAAATATTGTGCATATCCCACGAATGACAGGAAGAGTAGGAATGGGAAGAGCCACAACAGTAAGAATGGATCTTTTTTTATCGCTGCATAGCCGACTCCTCCTATGCCAATTATAAGCAATACAGGGTCAATAATGAAGAAGGGCTCTACCACCTGCGTCATTCTATTGGAATCTCTGTTTACCTGCCAAAAGACATCTTTGAACCAGACATCGAATTGCCCGGCAGCGACGCTCTCAAGAGGCCAGATCAGAGGGATAAGGATCACAGGTATGATCCATAATCCTACGCTCGAAAGTTTCTTGCCGCTGTTTGAATAAACAATATAGCCAATCAACGGCATCATGGTAACTATTGGCAGTTTTGTAAAGATCGCCAAGCCCAGAAAGACGCCAGATAATATTAATAGAGTGTAGTTGCGGCGTTTGCTGACCTCCATGTTATTTGGATTCTTCACATAAATGGCAAACAATATTGAAGTCAGCAAGAACGGGAGGAGGATGGAATCAAGCAATATCCTCCTGACAAACCAGGTTATTGGCATTACTGCAAAAAGTATGGATGCTATTATCGCGACCTTGGAGTTGTAACGCCTCTCTGAAATTTTGTATATCAAAAACGTGTCTGCCACTGCGAGTACGCCCATCAAGATTCTTGGTACAAGATAAAGCAATTCTATCGACTGGGCATCTGAATTGGGATTCAATGAATCAGGATAACCGATCGTTGCCAGTGCACCTGCTAGAAAAATCTGGCCAAAGAATGGATGATCGTGGAAGTTAGTTCCTTGAGGATCACCATATTCCAACAGATTCATCGCCCTGCGCATGTAGATGCCTTCGTCGAAGAACAGGTCAGGAAAGCCTGCAGGGTTCCATAGGTGGGTGAATGAAGACAGGGCAATGGGTATCAAAATTGCCA
>DATEUD010000118.1:0-5383 GCA_035283265.1 Nitrososphaera sp. | reverse complement strand
TCCAGCTAATTTATATGATAATTACACTCAGTTTCCCGATATGGAAAATTTGAGGTATCTGCTAGTCGCTATAGCAGCGCTTACCCTGATAATGTCCGTTGTCAGCAGCGTGAACCCGAGTTATTTTGTTGGTCTGAACGCATATGCTGATCATGAGGACGATGAGGAAGATGATGATAATAGCGGTTCATCAACTAATGACGAGGAAAATGAGCAAGACGATGAAGAGCATGAAGACGATGACAATGACAACGAACGCAAGCTGGAACAGACGCTAGGCAATCACAGCAAGGCTACTCTGGAAGTAGATGAGGACGCCGAACTAGAGATCGAAATAGAAGAAGGCGACCTTGATGACGGAATCCATGATATCACGTTTGCATGCAATAACACTGATGTCAGGAAAGAATTCGCAGACTCTCTTAACGTAACGGACGGTCACGGCGATTTTGAAGCAGATCTAGGTCTGTCAAACGGAACATATACGGGATGTGAGGTTGATGTAGGCGAGCTTTCTGCGACGTTCCCAACATTCAATATAATGCCAGATGAAGAGCACGACGAAGAAGACGAGGAAGAACATGACGACGATAACGAAGATAATGATACCGAATCTTCAAGCGGATCAAATCGCCACGATGATGAAGACGAAGAAGACGAAGACGATGATGACAACTCTGGCAGAGGATCACAGAACCAAGGCAGCGCTGAAGAGAAGCGCAAAGAGAGGAAGGAAAGAATCGTGAGTACCACAAGCGGCGCCGAGATCCACGAGAGGCACCGCAATGCAAACCCCCACAGCCCTGGAGAATATGATCCTGGCTGGAACTACACACTGACGGCCAATGGAACAGCGATACAACCAGCCGACGATGAAGGTCTGTTGCAGGAAGAAAACGCCACTCTGAATGCCAACATGTCCATTTGGAAGTCAAACAGGGCAATAATTCTGTTTGACGTAGTCGGCGGAACAGTTGAAATCGCAGATCAGGACTATACAATACGGATCGGGTACGCCATCTACTCCTTACATCACGACGCAATTAAGGTGGTCGCGCTGGGAACTGACGACGACGGAAATGTCTATAAACTCAGGCTTCGTGGAAATGCCGTCAATGAAGGGGACCCGTTCCCAATGGAATCAGGATCGATTGATCTGCTGTTCGGAGGAAACGTAGACCAGTCGAACAACAGGTTTGAAGACTGGAGCTTCCTGCTCGAAGGTACTGTGGAAGCAAGCTAAACTCCGAAATGCTGCCGCGCTTTAGCGGCAGCGTCGTTTTTTATTTTTCACCACAATCTCCCGCAATAGAAAAGGGGAAATATTACACAATACTGATCGTGATCTGTGCCCTGTAGAAATGTTTGCTTGTCATACAAAGCTAGACTGGAGGAACACGGCCACATAATACCAGGCTCAAGGCGCGATTACGTTCCGTCTGATGTCTGCTATTTTCCATATCTGCGCGCCCTGCGCTGGTATGTCCTTATCGCCCTCATGAGGTCAATCTTGCGGAACTCTGGCCAGAATACATCCATGAACATCAGCTCGCTGTAAGCGCTCTGCCATATCAAAAAACCGCTTAGCCTCTTTTCACCTGACGTCCTTAGGATCAAGTCAGGCGACGGTTGCGGCAGGTGCGACGTATACAAACACGATTCTATTGTCTTTTCATTTATTTCATCAACTTCAATCTGGCCCTGCTTGGCCATCTGGGCGATCTTTCTTATCGCATCGATAAGCTCTTTCTGGCCACCGTACGCTATCGCTATGTTCAGGAACATCGAATCGTATTCTACGGTCGACTCCTCAAGCTTTGTCAGTATTTCCTGAAGGTTGAGGGGCAGCAGCTTGGTGTCTCCTATCGCCTTTGTCTTCATTCGGCGCCTGTGTACACGCTCGTCGTTGTAGAGATTTTCAAGCTTGATCTCGAGCAGCTTGTAGATGTTTTCCAGCTCTGCATCTTTGCGCTCGAGGTTCTCGGTTGACAAGATGTACAGCGTGGTGATCTTGATGCCGATGTCATGTATCCAGTTGAGCAACTCTTCCGCCTTGTCGGCACCATGATTGTGGCCAATGGCAGGATCAAGCAAGTTGAACCTAGCCCACCTCCTGTTCCCATCAAGGACAATTGCAACATGGTCTGGCAGAGGCGACTTGACAATTTCAGATTCTAAACGCCTTTCGTAAAACGAGTAAATACCGCTAAATTGAAGGAAGGTCTCTGCCAGCGCCTTGCGCCCATTGTCAATATCAGTCTGAAGCCCCATTTGTTTTCAGCTAGCTGCACTAGTTATGTATTATTTACATATATTTAGTATGTAACTGTTCTGCATTAAAAAGTCAGAAACACTTCTTCGACTGGCTCCCTAACGCCCATTGCTCGCACCGACCTTTCGAACTCCCGCTTGCCATCAGACACGAGGATCTGGAGCCTGCCTGTGCCGCTTTTTTTTGCCATCCTGTTCGATTTCAGGAACTTCCTCACGTCTCTGGCCACTATCTGCGCGGGGTCAACAAACCTGACTGTTGGCAATAGCGCGTTAAGGTAAGTCTTTACAAACGGCAGGTGGGTACTCGAGAGCGTGATGACATCGATCTTTTCGTCCACGCCGTCGCCGAGCACTCGCGATACCACGTCGAACGTGCGCCGCTCGTTCTCAAGGTGAACCCCTTGTTCTATCAGCTCGATTATAGGCGAGGCGTTGAACCTTGTCACCAGTATGTGCTGCGGGACTTCCCTGCGGATCTGGATCTCCAACTCCTTGCTCCTTATCGTGCCCTCGGTGGCCATGATCCCGATATGTTTTTTCCTGGTCATTTTGGCGGCCTCCCTGAGGGGGGGCCGAACGCCAATTATCGGCACGTCGGTAACAAACCTCCTCACCTCGTCCAGCACCTGGACGGAGGGAGTGTTTGAGGCGACCACCACAAGCTTTGGCTTGTAACGCCTAAGGTAGTTTATGGTGTTGACAATTACCTCGCGGAGCAGAGGGTGGGACTTGTTCCCATAGGGAAAGTGGGCCCTGTCTGCAAAATAGAGTAGATCCTCATTGGGCACCTCGCGCTTTAGCTCCCGTATGATCGAGAGCGAGCCGATCCCAGAGTCGAACACGGCTATCGGGTTGTTAGTCAACGCTATCTTTTCCTGTATGATGTAAAATAAATGTAGGGTCAACTCTCAACATTTACAACATTATGACCCACAAGATAACAGAACTTGAAGTGATACCTTTAAAGCACTCTGTTGAAGATCGGTTGATAACTATGAGTATAAAAGGAGCCGTAATAATAGCAGTCGGCATCGTTTTTGTGGCTGCGCTTGTAGGGCTTTTTGCCTGATTGTTCGACAATCGTACTTGCTCTTCTTGAAATCTAATCTGTATGTCGGCCGGGAAACAATCTCCAAGTACTGCCGTGAAATGCGCTAGCTTTTTCTTACCTGGTCGACAAACGTCCCGGGCCCAACCTCTTCTGCCTTTCTGAATTCAACCGAATCAACCGCCGCGTACTGCGGAAGTACGTCAATCTTTTGCGTCTTTGTCAGGTCGTGCCAGCCAAACTTGATGTAAGACCTGCCGCCGCAGCTGCTCTTGAACTTGTGCAGGCTGTCCAGACTTGAAAACGATCGGTAGAGCACGTGGTTTATCTGGTCCGGTTTTATTTCCGCCGGGTGCGCGATAAACTCATACTTGCCCGGATGCTCAACGAACACGGCGCGAAATAGCGACGCTTCCATCACCCTAGCCCATGCCAGCTCGGCGCTCTGGCGAAGATCAAAGATGGGAGCTATGACGTGCTGCCGCTCATCGCCAAAGTAGCCTATCCCGAGGAAGTCTGAGAACCTGACGAGAGGGGCAGAATCTTGCAACCTGCCTGTCAAGAGGCCGGAATCGGTATATAATACTACGTCAACGTTATATCTCTGGGCGGGCAATACAACTGCAATGTTTAACAAGATAGGCGCGGTCATTCTTCTTGTCTCTGACATGAAAAGGTCGATCAAGTTCTACCGCGACACCCTTGGCATGAAGTTAAGGCAACAGTCAAAGGACTGGACGGAATTTTCAGAGGGCGGCACCGTTCTTGCGCTCCACCCGGCAAACAGGAAAAAGATAAAAAGGAACAACAGCATGCTGGTGGGCTTTAGCATAAGCGACTTTGACGACGTGATCAACAGCCTGAAAAAGAAAAAGGCGAAATTCTACAAAAAGCCAAAAGACGAGCCGTTTGGCAAGCACGCAATCATTAAGGACCCTGATGGGCATTTGATCTCAATCGTCCAGATGCCGCAGGAAGAGCTCTCACAAATCCCGTACTATTACGGCTTTGCGCCTGCCTGATCGCGGAACCATACGTAGACCGGAATGAGAGGGTGTGCCAGTCCTGTTTCCTGTGCGCTCTTTTTGTTGCAGCACACCATTACCATCCTGCCTGAAAGTATCAGGCGGATATCAGATGTGAGCTCTGAATCTTTCAGGGGGCCGTACAGCTCGAAAAAATAGTCCTGCCTGTAGTAGGCAACGTGCTGCGCAAAGCAATCCGACAGTATCGTCGGGTCGCCCGCCATCCGATCTTTCATGTATTGCTTGTTTTCAATTGCCAGTTGCAGTTCCCTGTTGATGTACTTGCTCTTGATGTATTCAGGATCAAGCTTGTTTGCAGAACTGTTGGCATAGATGTCGATGTCTTGGTCCAGCTGGGAAGCGGTGCGGTGCGCAAGGCCGGCGGCCTCGCCTATTTCATTTTCACTGATCCTGCCGCTCTTGCCATACAAATACATAATGCACATCAACTCGTCGCGGCCAACAAACGGAAAGCTGCGCCTGCCGGCGACAAACTCTGTAATGCGCCCTGCAATATCGTCTGGCAGCAACATGGCCATGTACGAGTCCGCGACTATCATGCCGGCCAAAAGACAAAACATTTAACACGCTTATAGTCGTACGCATCTGGCACAATGTCCGAAATAGACAACACAAAAAAGGTCTACCTGATCGTCCACGGCCAGCGCCAGCTCGTAGAGCCTGTGAAGGACAAACTCGCAAGCAAGTTCAAAAGAGAGAACATGCAGCCTGCGTCGCTGGACAAGGCCGGCGAAGCAGGCGAGTACGTCGCGATGCTGTGGCCGCCGACGGCTTCAAAAGAGATCGTGGTGAGCCAGATAACAGGTATGGGCGGCAGCGGAAAAGGCATGGGCGCGTGGAGCTCTGTCGACCAGAAGGAGCTTTTCCGTGTGCCTTTGTAGCGTTCTCAACATCCAAGAATAATTAGCTGAGCATATGGTTTACCGGATTATACACACACAATTAATAGCAAATCCAATCAGGGATTCGCATGACTGGTTTCGATAAGAACTGGAGTAACCAGAGCAGGGCAGGC
>DATEUD010000117.1:0-11226 GCA_035283265.1 Nitrososphaera sp. | reverse complement strand
AACACAGGCCTGATGCCAAGTGATGCATAGTTGCCAGTGGAACATGTGAAGCATAATTCTTCTTCCGGCAGGCCGATCGCCTCTGCAAGGTTGGCAGTATCGTTGTATGCGACATAATCCGCGCCTATCACCTGCGACACGCGCGTACCTATCGTCGCGTTAGAATCTTCCGTGGCGCCGTGCTGGTAGGCGACCAGCTCGTCCTGTGAGGGAAAGTCGATGCCGGCGTAGCACGGGTAGCGTATGGGAGGGTAGGTGACTACTAGGCTCACCTTGCTCGCCCCCACCATCCTGAGTGTCTTGATTATCTCGGCCGAGCTCGTACCTCTCACGATGCTGTCGTCCACCACGACCACGTGCTTGCCCTCTACCACTTCGCGGATTGGTATTATTCCCTTGTTTATCTCGACTCTGTCGCTCTGGTACGGCTCGATGAAGCTGCGCATAGAGCCCTTTTTGCTGTACCTGTCCTTGAGCAGCCCCTCTTCAAACGGTAATCCAAGTTCTTGCGCGTAGCCAAGAGCCGCCGGCCGCGCCGAGTCCGGCACCGGAACTACGACATCGGCGTTTGCTATCGGAAATTTTTTCGCCAAGAACTGCCCAATCCTTTTCCTTGCGGCGTAAATGTTGACCCCTTCCATTATGCTGGACGGATGCGCGAAATACGTGTATTCAAATGCGCAGTGGGCGTGCGGCTTTTCATTTTCAAACTGCTGCGAGCTGATGCCGCCTTTGCTCATTTTCACAAGCTCGCCTGGCTCGACGTCGCGCACTAGCTGCGCGCCTACGGCAGAGAGCGCACACGACTCCGACGCCACCATGTAGGTGTTGGTTTCACGGTGGTGGCCAAGCACCAGCGGGCGGAAGCCCCGCGGGTCTCTGGCTGCATATACAGAGCCTTCGTCTGTCAGGAATGTAAAGCAGAACGAGCCCACCATCTCCCCCTTCAGAATGTGCATCGCCTCCGCCATGTCCTCATTGTCTGCAAGGTGCATAACGAGGCGCTGGGCTGCCACAAGCGTATCGCTCATTGTCTGCGGAGTAAATGTGCAGCCGCCCACCATGCCGGACAGCTCTTCAACGTTTGCAATGGTACCGTTGTGGGCCACGCACAGGTCTTTTACTTTGAGCGGCTGGGCGTTTTCAAGCGTGCTCTTGCCAAGCGTGGAATACCTGACGTGGCCTATAGCCGCGTGGGACTTGTATTTCTTGACAACCGTCGGGAACTCGGCAGCTGCCGAGGAAACGAGCCCGAGCCGCCGAAACGGTGTTTTGCCGGGGACTGCAATGCCCCATGCCTCTTGGCCCCGGTGCTGGAGAGCGCGCAGCGAGTCTATTACAAACGGTATGATGTTGTGCGCGTCAAGCGAAAATATGCCCACTACACCGCAATTCTCATGAACCAATGCCGCCACCCCACGATGTACTAGGTTTAGCGCGATGCGTTAAAAACGTATCTTCATCATTGCATCACTTTTTCAAGCGAGTAAAAGCTTGCCTGCAACTGCTTCAGCGTCAGTTTGATCGCTTTTTTCTTGTCCTTTGCGAATTCTATGTGGCCTGCGGCGCTTCCAATTTCTGCAAATGTTGTCCCTGCCGACTGCAGTGCCCTGCGGACCTTCTCCTGCTCTTTTGTGCCAATGATGTACCTTGAATGCGATTCTGAGAATAGCAGGTCGTCAATCCTGCTGCATGAATTTGGAACGGCGTCAAGGTCGACTCTGAATCCTGTCGAGCCGGCTATAGCCATTTCTGCAAGCGCGACTGCAAGGCCGCCCTTGGCGCAGTCGTGCACGCACGTAGCAAGGCTGTTTTTTATCAGACCCAGAGCGGCGTTGCCGTTCTGCCTGTCCACCTGCAGGTCGACCTTTGGAACCGGCCCGCCAGTTATGCCGTGGACATGCTCATAGTATTCCGAGCCGCCCATTTCAGGCACCGTATTTCCAACGACAAAGATAGAGTCGCCCGGCGACAGAGCAGACCGGGCGATGTGCGACGCGCTTTCTATAAGGCCGAGCGTCCCAATGACGGGCGACGGCTTTATCGGACCCTTGGCAGTTTCGTTGTAAAAGCTCACCTTGCCCCCGACCACAGGAATGTCCATGAACTTGCAAAAGTCGACAATCGCGTTTATCGCTTGGGTAAACGTCCAGTAGATTTCCGGGTCTTCCGGGCTTGCAAACTGCAAGTGATCGACTATCCCGATCGGGTCCGCGCCGGCGCAGATCACGTTCCTGCGTCCCTCTGAGAGGCAACCAAGCGTCCCCTGGTACGGATCGAGGTAGCAGTGCTTTGAGTTGCCGTCCAGCTTTATCGCCACAAACTTGTTGTTGTCAAGCCTCAATACTGCGGCGTCGCCTATGCCGGGCTTGACCACTGTTCGCACTCCCACTTCGTGGTCGTACTGCTGGTAGACCCAGCGCTTGCTCGCTATTGTCGGGTTCGACAGGAGCGATAGTAGAACCTTGCCAAGATTTGCCGGAGTGCGCGGCGGCTTAGCCGTCTTTAATTTATCAAGGTACGCGGGGCGCTTGATTGCTCTATCAGCGAGCGGAGCGTGCGTAACTAAATGCGACGGCATCTCTGCCACAACCTTTCCGCCGTGCCGGATGACGAGGTTCCTGTGTTCCTGCACGATTCCAAGCACCGAATGCCTGATTTCGTACTTTTCGAGGATTGACTCGAGCACCGGCAGCCTCGCCATGTCTGTGACGTAGAGCATGCGCTCCTGCGACTCTGAGATCATTAGCTCGTTTGGAGTCATGCCATTTTCTTTTGCATACACTCTGGAAAGCTCGATGTCAAAGCCTTTTCCAAGATTGTCTGAAGCTTCAGACAGGCAGCACGACAGCCCTCCTCCGCCAAGGTCCTTGATGCTCTTTATGCAGCCTTGCTTTACCGCCTCCATCGTGGCTTCGAGCAGCAACTTTTCAAGGAAGGGATCTGGAATCTGGACGGCCGACCTGTTTTCCGCCTCAAGGGCCTTTGACGCGAACGACGCGCCGTGGATCCCATCTCGGCCGGTAGAGCCGCCTCCAAGAACAATGACGTCGCCTACGTCGGTCTGGTTAGCTACAATGTCCTCCTTGCGCCCAAAACCGATCGACGCGACATCGACTAGGCAGTAATCCTCAAACGATGGGTCGAATTCGATCTCGCCCCCTACCGTCGGGATGCCGATGCAGTTGCCATAGTCGGCGATGCCCTTGACCACGTTCTTGAACAGCCACTTTGATTTTGCAAGATTCTTACCCATGCCGGTTATCGGCGCAAACCGTAGCGCGTCAAGGACTGCAATCGGGCGCGTACCCATAGACATTATGTCGCGTATCACACCCCCGACGCCGGTTGCCGCGCCGCCAAATGGCTCCACAGCTGAGGGGTGGTTGTGGCTTTCAATGTGAACCGTCAGGACGTAGCCGCCGCCAACGTCGAGGACGCCGGCATCATATCCCGGCCCTACTACTACCCGCTTGCCCTTTGTCGGCAATAATCGCAAATATTTTTTCGACGACTTGTACGAGCAGTGTTCCGACCACTCGGCTCCGACGATGTCCTGCTCGATCTCGTTTGCCTCTCGCTTCAGGTTTTCTTGAAGGTAGTCCAGCTCTTGCTTTGTCAAGACGCTCATCTACGCAATCGCCTTTTGCTTCAGGTTAGACACGAGCGATCTGAAAATAGTGATGCCGTCGTTCCTCGCACCTTCAGAAATGATGCTTTCGCTCGCCCTCTCCGGGTGGGGCATCATGCCCATGACGTTGCCTTCTTCGTTGCAGATCGCCGCTATCAGGTCTGACGATCCATTGGGGTTGTCGTTAAAATACTGCAGGACGATCTGGTTCTTTTTCTTTAGGTCTTTCAAAATCTTGCTGTCAGCCATGTAGCGGCCCTCGCCGTGCGCCACCGGTATGCCGAAGGTTTGTTTTGGGGCAAACTGGCTGGTGAACGGGGTCCTGTTGTTCTTTACCTCGACAATTGTCCAACGACACACAAAGCGGAGCGAGTCGTTCATCATGAGAGCACCCGGCAAGAGCCCGGATTCAACTAAAATCTGGAAGCCGTTGCAGATCCCCAATACAGGCAGGCCATCCTTTGCCATCCTTTTCACTTCTTGCACTATCGGGCTGCGGGCAGCGATGATGCCGGCGCGCAGGCGATCGCCAAACGCAAAGCCGCCGGGGATTATCATTGCGTCGTAGCCGGTGATGCGGTCCTTGGTGTGCCAGATAAAGTCGGCCTGGACTCCTATGACTTTGTTTAGAACGTGGTGAACGTCGCGGTCGCAGTTGCTGCCGGGGAAAACGGCAATCCCAATCTTTGCCATTACTGCGGGTGAAACTTCTCAGAGCCCGTATTAAAATCTTGAGAGTACAATGTGAGTTTATCCTTACTTGCCACCAAGTATTCTCTGGCGGTTGCCAAGTTCCCGCCGCAGCAACTCCTTTTGCTGCTGAAAGGATCCTTCCAGCTGCTCGATTGGCACAGCCGGAGCCATCGGTACAAACGTGTAGACGCTTCCCTTCGCGTTTCAAGTCACCCTTGAAAACGCGGACGCGACGGTGACGTCAGGCATAGCCATGTGCCAGTCGATCGTGCCGCGCTCGCATAAAGAGTCTATCCTGAGCCCTACCTGCAGATTGCCGTTTGGCGTGATCATGGGGGCGCTCTTTCCGCCCGCCTTGGCAAACGGCTTTGTCCCCTTGGGCAGGTTTTTCGGGTCTGCAATGTAGGAAAACTCTTCCTCATCGGGCGCGTCGATAGCTATGCTCTACACCTCAAAATTCTTGGTAGCCAAGTTTCCACTTTCTGGCGTAATTAGGTCAAAAGCTTTTTTCCAAAACATTGTGTCAGCTATATAGTTTCTGTTACTCTACGGCAGCATTGTTTTTATCTTTGGGCGAATCCGGGAGATTGGTATGGCAGCCGTAGTTCGCGACATCATGACAAAGCAGATAGTCATGATAGACCACGACAAGTCGGCGCTGGAGGCTGCCAAGATAATGGCCGAGAAGGGCATTAGCTCCTTGTTCGTCGTCCGGGATGGCCAGCCTGTCGGCATTGTGAGCGAGCGGGACTTTATCAAAAAGATATGCGCAAAAGAGCGGCCGATTGCCGAAGTCAGGATAGGCGACATCATGTCCAAGATACTGACGACCGCAGGGCCAGAGACATCCATCGAAGTCGCGGTGCAGAGGATGGTGAACCACAAAATACGCCGGCTGCCTATAATGGACGGCGGCAAGCTGGTTGGAATCATCACGGTTACAGACCTTGCAAAGCACCTGCGAACAACGTTATTGCTTGAAGGGGCGCTTAGCGATTCCAACAGCCTTGACGACGTGATCGCGACGATGGATCAGGACAGGCAGTAGCTGAACACTGACGTGTTAATTTCCTTTAAGGTTTGCCGGTGGCTTTGACAGTGCAGTTGCTGACGACAGGATTGAATATGCGCAGTTCTTCGCACAGCTTTTTCACAATAGCTTCAGCCTCTTTTTCCGATTTTGAATTGACGACCATCTTTAGCAACTTGGCAGACCGGATAGACTGGACGTTTGAATAGCCACCCTTCACCACTAGATCGCGGTGGATCGTCTCGCCTTCCGGGTCGTTGATGTAGGGCTTGTTTTCAATCACTACCTGCACTACGAACTTTGGCACAAATTCCTCCCGGGTCATGCGATTTAAATACATTCTTTACATGAACCGGCCAAACACTTTGGTGAACAGCAGAAACGTCCCTATCGACGGCGGCACGAGGCCGAGCATGAACATGTTTGGCGCGTCGTCGGCCGATATGGCAAAGTTGTTGATCGCCACTATCACGATAAAGAATGAAATAAAGAGAGTCACCATAAAGAACACCGCTGCCCCTATCATGTACGCAAGCAGCTTGAGATTGTCACGCCTGCGGTTCACCGTGTGCGCCAACTCTAGCAACTAGCAGGCAAGCCGTAGATTAACCTTTGCGAAAACGCCGTTTGATTAATAAAACGCAGTAACATTAGAGCGCACGAGGTCACGTAGCTCAGCCTGGCCAGAGCGGCTGACTTGTAAACATCTGTCAAGAGATCAGCAGGTCGTGGGTCCAAATCCCACCGTGACCTCCATTAATCTATATGCTTAAAAATTCAGCCAATCTTCTCTCAAGGCGTGCAGGAGCAGGTACAAGAGCCAAAGAGTAACAGCAAAGGTGCTCGACCACAAAAAGTGGATCTTGTTCACCTGGGAATAGCCACACTCGAAATTACTTCTTTTAAACTCGCGCTGCCACAGTATAGTCCATGACAAATACTGCCGCGGATTCTTGCCGCCTGCCTGTCGAGTATGATAATCAGGCATACGACTTCTATGCTTTGCACGCCCACGCTCAAATTATGCAATTATGCACGTTGATATTTTTGGGCCTACGCAGGCTTGAACACGCGGCGTTTTCCAAAAAGCCCTTTTTTGCCGGATCGATCCAAAGGAGGTTATATAAGCGGATAATTTATGCATGCTAGTTCTCGCGCCATATCGCCTTTGTTTTTGCCAGTGCGACAAAGCCGATCAGATAGGCGATCTGCACCGCAAAGCCAAAGCCAAGCGACCATCCTTCCGGCGCATTTCCACTCATTATGTACTGGATTATCAGCGACGCGTGAGTAGTCGGCACTGCGTAGGCGAGTGGTTGTAGCTCCACAGGCACCGCGGTTATTGGGTAGAACACTGGTGGCAGGATCGCGAGTATCACGTTCACAAAAGAAATGACCTGCGTGGCATTCCGCATGTGGAGCATGTGCGACGACAGAAAGAACCCCATCGCAGACATCGAGCCCCAGACCAAGAGTATCGTCGCCGCCAGCAGCGGGATGCTGAACACTGACGCGCCAAAGAACAGTACAAGCGACGCAAGCGCGATCAGCGCGGGCAGTCCAAAAAGCAATTCTGACAGTGCAAGTCCCATCATGTAGGTCAGCGGCGACACGGGCGACGCGACAAACATGTCCTGCACCTTGTACTCTGTCTTGTAGAACGAGATGTCCTGCCCGAGGGCAAGGCCGTAGCCTACGAGCGCCATCACAAGGCTCCCCGCAACCGCAGGCTCGACGTACTGCCCGCCGCTTATGACAAAGAGCACGAACAGGAGCGAGAACGGGCTTATGGCAGTGAACACGAGTGACATTGGGTTCCTTTGGAGCCAGAGCACGCCTGTCATGTAGGCGATCAGGAACGCCTGCCGCACGGGCAACATGCTAGCCTCTGCCATTCTGGTCATCTCCAATGCCGCCGCCCACGAGGTAGACAAACACGTCGTCAAGCGTTATAGGCGATACCGTGAACGTGAGGTTCTTGCGCAGCGCAAGCTCGGACAACTCGCGCACCGTCGATTCAAATGTTAAAACGCGCAGAGTTCCGGCGCCCGTGTCGACAACAGAACCATAGGGCTTGAGCGCGTCAACATCCAGCCCGTCCCGCGCAATGTCGACCCTGATGTTCTGCGGTATCACCCGGCGCAGCTCCTGTATCGTGCCTTGCGCGATCACCGCGCCCCTGTCAATAATGACGACATAGTCGGATAGCATCTCTGCTTCGTCCATATAATGCGTCGTCAGCATTATCGAGCCGCCCTTGTTCTTCCAGTCCTTTATCGCCGACCATACCTGCCTCCTTGACACGGGGTCAAGGCCAATGGTGGGCTCGTCCAGAAACAAAAACTGCGCGTCCGTCGCCATCGCCATTGCAACCAGAATTTTCTGCTTCATGCCGCCTGACAGGTTCATCGCCGGCCTGTCCCGCGCTTCGTACAGCTCTAGCTTGCGCAGGATTTCCTCCGTTTTTTCTTTGGCAGCCTGCTTGCCCGCGCCCCTTATCTGGAGCCAGTTGTAGACGTGGTCCCACGACGTCAACGCCCTGAGCGGCCGGCCCTCCTGCGGCACGACGGAAATGAGCTCGCGGATCTGCTTCGCCTCCCTGATGACGTCATGGCCAAGGACCCTGATGCTGCCGGCGGTGGGTGTCAGCTGGGTCGCGCACATGCGCACAAAGGTCGTCTTGCCCGCTCCGTTCCTGCCCAATAGCGTGAAAACTCTGCCTGCCTCTACCTTGAGCGAAACGTCCGACAGCGCGGCCTGGCGCGCACTCTTGTATATTTTGGTGACGCCGGCGGCCTCTATGGCAAGCACGAAATTAGTGCGCAAGCCTCTAATGTAGACTTTCTGCCAAGCGAGCGAGAATGGGCACCTTCACACCCCATCTTGGACCTCATGCAGTCTTTGTGATCGCAGTCGTAGACCCCACGCAATATGGGCACTGGTGCAACTGGAGCTGACCCTCCAGCATGGCTGCAATGGGCAGAATTCAGAATTTGTCGGTGGAGGAATAATGTTGTTGACACGGCTGTGAGGTCTTGTACCATAGTGCCGAATGGCAGACCAATGATCAACGACCTTTTTATTGCAAATCCTGTCATGCAAAGTCATGAACCGCTTGTCATGCAAAGTCATGAACCGCCTTTCCGAAAGCCAGACAATGATTCAGCTGGAAGGACCCTGCACCCAATTGCGCAGAGTCATCCACCCGTTTTAGATATGCAAATAAGTCCCTCTGTGCAAGATCTTGCGTCAATGAGAAGGGAATACATAGTCGCCAGGATTGAAGCGTCGCAGGACGGCAGTCCGTACGTCTACGTCACGTTCAACGACCCAAAAGAGTACAAGCCCGATAGGCCCAGCACTAACCCGTTTGGCTCCGGCGTGGCGACTTTTAATTCAATCGAGGACCTGATGAAGAACATGCCCAAGGTAATGGCAAACATACCCGGGCTCGGAGGGGGGCTGACGGAATCGCCCACGATAAAGCTTAGCATGAGGGAGTACCAGGACATGGGCATCAAGGTGGGCGACAAGGTCTACATCGAAATACAGAAAACAGAAAGCAGCGGCGTCTAGAGAACGCTTTGATTTAAATAGACAAGACGCGTGATATTACTCGTTTGGAACAAGACAAGAGCAAGATGCGCGCCGAAGTAAAACTCCCCCTGATACTTATCCACACGCCGTTTGGCCTTGGATTCTTTGATAGGGTCGCCAAGTGGCGCGCGGCAAAATTCTATGCCGACTTTAACGCGTACCTCATGCCGGCGATAACAGCGCTTGCGATTTTCCTGATAATAGGCTCGCTCATCGTCCTGGTTGCAAACTCGGCCGCCCGGGATGGCGTCCAGCGAATAGGGATTACGGCCAACCTGCTCATCCCCGGCCTCAACCCGTACCTGCCGATAACGTACGGCTGGATAGCTCTAATTGTCACCATCGTCATTCACGAAGCAGGACATGGCATTGTGGCCAGAGTCTACAACATTAGGGTTGACTCCACAGGGATCGTGCTGTTCCTCGGTCTGCCGATAGGCGCGTTTGTCAACATTGAAAGGGAAGAGCTCAACAGAGCGACGCTCAAGCAAAAGAGCGCGGTCCTGACAGCCGGCCCGCTCAACAACATGATACTGGCAGGCGCTTCGCTCTTGGCGCTATTCTTAATAGTTTCAACTCTAACGCCGCTTCCACCAGACCCTAATGCCCCGCTGTTTGGCGTAATGGTGGTCAGCGTAAACGTCGGATCGCTTGCAGAATCGATAGGCTTAGAGTCTGAAGCCGTGATCCAGTACGTTGCAGGGCATGAAGTCAGGTCGCTGGACGACCTAGGCACTTACCTGCGCGCAAACCTTGGCAGCACGGTCGACATTACCTGGATCAACAGGGCTGGCGACACTATAACGCAGCAGGCCACGCTTCCTCCTGCAGTAGAGCCGGGCCAGGGAATCCTCGGTGTAGGAGTCACAGTCCTGTCGCCTGACCCCCAGGAAGTCCTTGACAGGTACCAAGGTGCCTTCGGCTCAAACCCGCTGGCGTTGCTTTTGCCGCCGACAATGCAGCAGGGCGCAATCCCTTACTCTGACCTGATGGCCCCCAGGTACCAGTCTAGCGTGCTTGGCAGCGCGTTTGCGCCGGTTGCCAACGTATTGTTCTGGCTGTGGTTCATCAACTTTAACGTCGGCATATTCAACGCGCTCCCAATCGGCCCTCTGGACGGCGGTCAGCTCTACGGCGCCCTAATAGAGAACAGGGCAAAGTCAAAGGCAAGGGCCAAGAACGCGACCATGCTCATGACGGCTGTTATGGCTGCAATAGTGGCGGCGGCACTGTTGCTGCCCTACGTGCCATTTGGATAATGCTTTTATAATGGAATTACGGATATAAATTTGGCTTATTACCGGTTTGTGCCTTATACGTTTATTGTAGCCACGAGGCATAGCACTTTGGTATAGCCGGACGAACAGCAATGGGAGAATTGGAAAAGAACGAGAACGTTGGCGAAGTTATAGCTCAGGAACAGGCGGCGCCTCCAAAGAGGCCCAGGCAGGCCGCGGACGTTGACGCCCCGGTGACAAAGGTGACCACCGAGAGCGAGGAGGCTGTAGGCAGGCTGATACTAAAGTCGATCCCGTCCGAATCGCAGATAACTCTTGTAAGGTTTGAGGGCCCCAACATTGCGCTGTACACAAAGAACGCCAAGTTTGCGCTCACTCAGCTTACGTATTACTTGTCGTCACTGTCAAAGACCCTGAAAAAAAGGTTCATCATACGCACTGACCCGACGGTACGTCTGCCCGAGGACCAGACAAGGCAGGCGGTGGTGAAACTGCTGCCAAAGGATGTTTTGGTATCTGCAGTGTTCTGTGACGACGCGACAGGCGAGGTTGTCCTTGAAGTTAGCAAGCCCGAGTCAATCGACCTCGGCATGATTGTGCAGATTGCACAGTCGACCGGCTGGATTGCCCACACCAGGCGCTCGCCCCACATCCCGTCTACCAGCATCAACATCATCCACTCGACGCTCAAGGGATCGGCAAAGGAAAGGACTGATTTTTTGCAAAAGCTCGGCAAGCGCGTCTTTAGGGGGTCGCTCGTGGTCGGCAACGGCAACGGCACTCACCAGCAGGCAGTAATGAGCGAGCCGGGCTCTGCGAGGCCCCAGTCATGGTCTACCAATAAAGAAGAAGTGATGCTCTTTTGCCTTGGCGGGGTCAAGCAGGTGGGAAGGTCCTGCTTTATCGTAGTCACGCCGGAGAGCAAGGTGATGCTTGACTGCGGAATCAACCCCGGCGAGATGTCGGGCCTTGACGCATACCCGCGGCTTGACTGGTTCAACTTTAACCTTGACGACCTAGACGCGGTGGTGATAGGC
>DATEUD010000116.1:0-35464 GCA_035283265.1 Nitrososphaera sp. | reverse complement strand
AGAGCAAGGGTCTGCGGACAGCGTTTCCGTGATCGAGCAGGCGGTGGACAAGTTAGTGGAGTCACTGGCGTTGTTCATGGAAAAAGAAGTTGACATTGGTGCACTGATAGGCGACGCGGCGTCTGCGGACAGCGCGAAGGCCGCGACGATCGGCCCGTGCCCGGTATGCAAGAAGGGGCAGCTTCGCATGATAAGGTCTTACAAAACAAAAAAGCGGTTTGTCGGCTGCTCGAATTATTCAGCCGGCTGCAGGGCCACCGCGCCGCTGCCGCAAAAAGGCTTGATAAAGACCAGCGGTAAGGCCTGCCCCGAATGCGGCTGGCCCGTAGTTGGAGTAGTTTTTGCAAGGCGGGCAAAGCAGTGGAGGATCTGCATCAACATGCAGTGTCCGTCAAAAAAGAAATGATACTCTATAGTGAGCTTCGTTAAGATCCCTGCATTAACCTAATAAGAAAACGAACACCTATTGCAATTCATGATGGTTTATAGCGACCACTCGCACATGTGCGAATACTGCAGGGAAAGGTTCCCGTGTCCGATCGACAAACACAAGTGCAAGATCGAGTGGAAAACGTCTCACAACGACCACTATCTCGCGCTGTCGTGCTAGTATGATAACTTGTACACATCCGTCCTGCGGTTTTTCAGCAACGGCAATGACTTTCTGACCCGCTGCACGCGCGACTTGTCAATATTGACCACTTCGACGCCTTCGCGCTGGCCCATGTCCACAAGCACCACGCCGAACGGGTCGACTGCCATGCTCCTGCCGCAGTAAATGTTGCCGAGCTGGTCCGGCGCGACCACGTATGAGCCGTTCTCAATCGCCCTCGCCTTTATCATAGTCTGCCAGTGCTCCTCTTTCATTTCGCCGGCGACCCACGCGGAGGGCGCGACCAACACGTCCGCGCCCTTGACCGTCAGTATCCTTGACAGCTCAGGAAATCGCAGATCATAGCAGATCAACAGCCCAACGCTGCCGGCGCTTGTTTTCGCAGGCGTGACTATTGTTTTTCCCGGCATCAATTTCGCAGATTCCTTGAACCCGAGCGCGTTGTAAAGATGCAGCTTGCGGTATACCGACGACACTTTTCCGGCAGGGCTTATCATGACCGCAGTGTCGTAGACGCGTTTTGATTTGCCGCTCTTTTCATAGATTGCCGCGACGACCCCGATTTTGCTTTTCCTCGCAGCCGCTGCAAGCGCTGAAACAAAGCTGCCCTTGACGGTTTCGGCAACGCCGGCCAATTCTGTTGCTGACTGGCTGTCGGGTGAAAAGGCCATCTGGAACTCGGGAAAGCAGACCAAGTCAGAGTTTTTGTCGGCCGCCTCGGCGATAAAGTCGATAGATTTCGTCAGGTTATCCTTCTTGTCTTCCGACGAGCGCATCTGCACCATGGCAATTCTCTTCAAGCAGTGCAGAGGAAGATGCCGAAAATAGAAATAGTTTGCCCTTGGCGCCCAACTGCCAATTAGAAAGCCTCATGCGGTAGTTCCATATTTGCCGTAGTAAACCAGCTCGCCAAGCGGCACACGGTCCTTTTTCTTGCCAGTTAATTTCTTTGCGGGATATCCAAAACCTACAATTATTGTGATATTCAGCTCTTTTGGGATTTCAAAATCGCTACGGAGTTCCTTCTCCCTCACGCCTGTAAATAGGCCGGAAGCGACTCCGCGATTCCAGGCAGCAAGCTGCATGTTCTGCGCCACTCTTCCTGCGTCAATCATGTGGAAATTGTATTTCGGATTTGTCAGCACAATAATTGCAAGGCTGGCACCTGCAACCCACATTCCGCTTGTGCTATCTTCAGCAAGTTTTTTTAGGCGATCTCTGCCTTCTACCAAGATAAATCGCCAATGTTGGGTGTTAAGGCCGGTGCCTGTCATCCTGGCAGCTTCGAGAATGCTTTGTTTTATTTCAGAGGGAACATCTTGGGGGCTGAATTCCCTTACGTCAAGCTTTGTTGCTATGCCGTCAAAAACATCCATTTCTCTTCAATCAAAGCTAATATGCCCCAAATGTCATAAAGCTTCGCTTTTCAGCTTTTTTATCGCTAGGTCAAGGGCGTCAAACCATCGGGAAGATTCCAACAAGAAGTCGATGCGCCTGCCGCTTACAGGAAATCGGTAGCCTTTCCTCTGCAGCTCCTCCCATATCTCTTGCCCTGACAGGCGATCGTAGGGAATAGAATATTTCTTGACTGCGTTAATGATCCCGCTTGCCATTGCCGGGAGCTCAGGGTCATTGGGATCGTACATGTCCTAGAGTGGCTCGCCGGACTGGAACCAGTTCTCCTTGGGCTGTTCCTCATAGACTACGATAACGTGCTCTGGCTTTGTCTTCAAGATCTGGACGGCCGCGTCTGTTATCGCTTTTGCAAACTCGTCTTTCTGCTCCTTGGTCCTGCCGGGGTACATTGACACTAGAATGAGAGGCATGCAGTAGGTTTCGTCAGGGCTGGCTTATATGCAAATTGGCGACCTGTGTCGACACGATTTCTTCCGCTTTGCCGTTTGACTTGCCCAACTCGTAGAGCGCAACCAGGTAGCGCTTGATGAAATTGACTCCAGGAGACGGCCTGCGGCCCTTCTCGTAGTCGCTCAGGACGGACGGCGTGATGTCCATCTTTCTGGCTAAATCAGCCTGCTTTACGCCGAATCTTTTTCTCCAATATTTCAGCTGCTGCGGCGGGTTATCGCTCAATACTACAGAGCCGGCGATCCGTGTTAGCTCGTCGCCTGTATTAATATCAGTTGACAAACGTAGACGAACGCCCTTACGGGTGATAAAAAGATTATTCTAATAATGGACTGCCTTGCTAGGAGTTACCGTGAGCTCATCTGAAAAGCTGTGCAGGCTAAACGAACAGGTAACTAAATGTGTATTGTGCCCCAGGCTGACGCAATACATCAGGCAGGTCGGCCATGAAAGAGTAAAGAGGTTTGCGGATGAAGAGTACTGGGCGCGGCCGTTGCCAAGTTGGGGCGACCCGCATGCGCGATTGTTGATAGTTGGGCTTGCGCCTGCAGCGCACGGTGGCAACAGGACCGGCAGGATGTTCACCGGCGACAGCTCTGGCGACTGGCTCGTAAAGGCGATTCACGAAACCGGGTTTGCAAGCATGCCAACGAGCAAGAGCAGGGATGACGGGCTAGTGCTAAAAGACGCCTACATCACGGCAGCTGTTCGGTGCGCGCCGCCCGGCAACAAACCTCTCCCATCTGAATTGCTGAACTGCTCTCAATACCTCGTCTCGGAGCTCAAGCTTTTGGACAATGTCAGGGTAGTGCTTGCGCTTGGCAAGATAGGGTTTGACGCCTACTGCCGGGCTACAGGAGCAAAGGGCCTCGCGTTTGGCCACGGAGCACGCTACCACTCCAGCGGGAAGGTGCTGCTCGCTTCGTACCACCCGAGCAGGCAGAACACAAACACGGGCAGGCTGACTTGGCAGATGTGGCTCCAGATTTTCAAGACGGCAAGGACTATTCTCGCTGGCGGGCTGCCAAGGCAACCTGAGAACGACGAAGCATGACTATATTAAGGTCAGATGTCGTAGAGCTGGCTACCTCGATCGATAATGGACAAGTTTGACAAGATTGCAACGCAGGTCCGCTTTTTGCTGTGCGGATCGTGTTTTTGGTGTGCCTCTGCTCTGGCAGGCAGGGCGGTCGAAAAATGCCCAACGTGCAGTAGCAGGCTTGGATCAGTTAGTGTCGCAGCACCCTTTGCATAGAAACTCTACCTTAGTTGATTACGTCTCCCAGGTCGTACATGATCTTGCAGTAGGCAAGATGGTTGCACCGGGCACACTGTACCGGACGGGGGAGCGACGTGTAGGTATGCTTTCTGGTTATCGGGAAATCAGAAATCTGTACGGAACGCTGGTTAACGCTTGTCATGACATAGACAGATTGTCAAACTAAATAAGGGATATCTACAGGTTGGCCGGAATCATACACTAGTTTTCGATGTCCTACGCTTATCCTGTTGTACAATGATATCTGCTAGTTCTTGCACTGTGTATTCTACGTATTCTTTCTTGGTTTCCTTGTTCAGCTGCCATTTACTGTCCACATAATGTTCGCAATAAGATTTTATTTGCCATGGAAGGAAACGATCTTCATCGAGAAGTCTAAGAGCGAACTCTCTCAACTCTGCCAATCTTTCTTGCCTTGTGGACGGTGAGAGTCTTGAACTCAAAGAGCTAACCATTCAGCTAGAAGGTAGCTTAAAAAGTTTAAGCGATGACCGACAGATATTATTTCTTGGACGAAGAAACGTCAGTCGTTATCTGGTCGATCTTGTATCGCAGCGCTTCCTTGACCTTGGCGTTGTCCACCATGTTGAGCGGACCCTTGCAGTTGGGGCACTTGAAAAACAATTCGACCGCAGCATCAAATTTCACGCGCGGGCAGTCGTGGTTGCCGCAGTGGTAAAATTCAGTCGACTCCTCGTACTCAAGGCGCTTGTGCAGCCTATCGAGGATCTTTTTCTTCTGGTTGTCGATGAAATTGTCAACCTGGTCCTGCTTGGCGCGCCAGCGGTAGACGAACCAGCCCTTCTTTTCGTCCTTGACGCGGATGCCGGTTATCAGTGCCTTGCCAAACATGTCGTACAATACCTTGCGCACGATGTTTATCTTTAATCCGGTTGCGCTCGCAATCTCCTCGTCGGTGACATCCTCGGTGTTCAGGAGGGCGCGGGCCACTTTGACGTATTCCTCGCCGCCAATCAGGCCGGCAATTTTGACAAAAGAGTCCTCGTACTCGATAGAGCGCATCTGACGTCCCTAATAATGTGTTTTTCTGTTATATATTTACTGGCTTGCCTCCTCAGGCAGTGCCGTAAAGCGGGTAGATGCCATGCGAGTAGTCGCTGACGTAGCTCCACAATTCATGGCTTATCTGCAGCGGGTGGAACGTGGCTTTCTGGTGGTCGTCAAGGACGTCGTAGACCATCTGGCCTACCACTATCTGGTCCGGCTTGGCAAGCGTGGTCATTTTCGTCGCAATGTTGATCGTGTAGCCGAGGATGTCATAGTGTGGGGTCTGAAGCTTTTTGCCGTCGATCGTGTGCGTGTCCCATCCATAATGCACCACCGCGTTTTCGCCAAGGTCGATCCCAACGCGCACGTTCATCTCCGGATAGTCGTACTGGTTCAAGATCGGGTTTATCCCCTCCCGTACTATCTTGATCATCGAGCGGGCGCAGTTGACCGCGTTGACGCACGGCAGGTAGGTGTCGTCTGTTGCGAGGAAGAACGCAAGGATCGCGTCGCCCACGTATTTCAGCACATAGCCGCCATAGGCCGATATCGTTATCGACATCTCCTGCGTGAACGACTGGACAATGGCTGTAAGCCTGTCTACCGGCAAGGTCGACGACATCCTAGTGGACCCAACAAGGTCGATGTGCAGGATAACCAGCATCAACTTTGACTTGGCGTGCTTGGTCAAAATGGCCCGCGTTTCTTCTGTCGAGAGGTCGAATCTGGACTCCACTTTGAGGGCCTTCCACACCCTTTGCTGGGCCAGCTTGATCGCCTTGTCAAGGTCGACCACGGCGTCAAGGTAGAACGACGCCAGCGACGGCGACGCTCCCATGGCTGATTTTTCTTGAGCAGCCGCTATTGCACTGTTGACCTCGTCTAGGCTTATATCCAGCTGGAGCGCGATTGTCTCCGGCGGTATGCCAGAGTTGTAAAGGTTGATTATGGTCGTCTGCTGGCTCTCGGCCATACAGCGGGATTGGCCTTAGCTAAATATTACTATTTTTCTGTTGCAAACCTTCCGGCGTTCTTAATAATAAGCAGTACGATAATATGTGTAGGGCAATGGCGAGCAAAAATCAGGAAGAGGAGAGGGCTCTGCTGACTATGACGAACATCAAGTATCTGGTTGAGGGCCTTGACGCGTTGCTGATGGCCGACCTTGACGGCGAAAAGCGCAGAAAAGTGATCCAGCTGCGCAACGAGCTCTTGTCGCAGATCAACAGCATATTCAGCGATTATTCGTAAGTGCAGCCCTGACCTTGCAGATGACTTCGTTTATCAATAGCGGCTCCTTTCTTATCACGTCGCCTCTTTCAAGCGATCCCAAGAGTCGGAGCCCCTCGCTCGACAAGGCAAGCAGGAACAGGAACATGAACCTGACCTCGCCGTCATACGACCTGATTTCTCGATATAGGTCATGCCGGTCATCACGAGGTCGGTGATGACAAACCTATATTTCATCTGATTTGAGAATTTGAGCGCCTCTGAAGGGTCAGGCGTGTGGTCAACTGAGAAGCCGTCTGCGCGAAGATAGGTCGACATAAGGGATGCCGTGCTTGGCTTTTGGCCAACAAGAAGTATTGTCTGCTTCAACTCGTGTTTTTTGCGCTTTTTTGTATTAAGGCTGCTGGTCAATTGTTATAGAATTGTTGATTCCCGGCGCTTCCTGGCCATCCTATACGACGATAAGAATGTCATGAGCGTCATGGCATAGAGCGCGATGCCTGTCGACAGGTGGGTTGCGACGAGTAGGGGTTCTAGGCGCGTGTTTACGACTAGCATGCCAAGCACTATTTGCACCGACACGACGATTGTGGCTATTATCGCCGTCTTTCGGGCTGGCTTGGCGTTCCTGGCGGCAAAAGCTGCTGTAGCATAGATCAGGCTTGCGGTTATGACAACCATTACTCTGTGGTAGTGCTCAAAGAAATGCTTCTCCGAAGGCAGATCAAAGCCGTTTGGGCAGAGCGGCCAATCTGGGCAGGAAAGACCCTGGTGCGACGACGTGATGTAGACCCCGAGCAGCATGACAGAATACAGCATGGCCAGTGACGCGAATGAGAGGCCGACTACCACCTTCTGGCTATACTGCTGCGCCTCCAACGGGCAGAAAATCGCGGCTACGCCAATTATAACCTTGGCATTTAACTTTGTTCTACTCTATTTCCTCATATCTGTTTTATGCGCCAACGCCGCTTGTTAGGCAATGGAAAATACCATGCCGATCTGGCAAGCTACGAAGACAGGTACCAGAAGGGCCTTTTCAACATGACCGTGATCGCAAACGGGCATTCGATAGGCCGCGGAAAAGCAGGTAGAAATGGACGCAGACACCATTTCAAGGATGGGCAACATTGCGACGGGGTTTGCCGAGTCGTTTGAGGATGTGCTGTCGGAGATCTGGAGCAGGACCTATGCGGACCAAGAGCAGATCTACGGCGGCTTTCTGAAGTTGAACAACCAGCAGCGCACTCTGGTGCTTGCGCGGCGCGATCTTGCCACCAGGCTGAAGGACTCGGTAGCTGTCGCGGTGGTGGATAAGCCGCAGCTGGATGCGCCGCCAGAGCTCCCAGGACACATCAATAAGAGCAAGACACTAACTCAGCGCAAGACTACAGGAAAAAGGAAGCGGACTGCCAGAAGAAAGGTTCAGTAGTGCAGGCGCGAGTTTTCGTAAAATTCTCTGTCCTCTTCGGACATGACCACGCGCTTGTGGCAATCCTCGCACAGCAGGTATTTTGAATCGGCCGGCAGCTCTTTCTTGCACCTGCCGCAGAATTTCTTCAACGGTGGTATTGCACCCTTCTTGGATAAAATCTTGCTGGCTACAGAAATCTAATTAAGTATGAACCCCGACATCAAAACGGCCGGCAGCATTGGCTTTGCAAAATGAGGTTTTCAGTGCATTATCGTATGCCACCAGCAAGGGCTTCCAGATTCACCCCGACGCGTTTGCAATGCTGAAGGGCCTCGACGCCGACGTGCTCAAGACCGTGCAGAAAATAATCAAGTCGAAAAAGCCGTCCAACAACGCGGTCATTCTGGTGGACGACATCAAGGGCCTGCTTAGCCCCAAGAAAGACGATTGGCCGATAGAGCAGGCCTGCAACGTATTGATGGACCCGACGTCCAAAGTAACCACCGGGGAAGGAGTTGAAGGCTATGCAGCACTTTTCAGGAGCAGGTTTGAAAAGTCAATGCGCATACTTGCTCAGCGGCCTGAGAGCAAGCGCATATCCAAGATAGCGTCTGTAAAGCAGAACACTCACAGTAGCAAGTTTGTGGAGAGGGGCGAAAAGAGCCTGCATGGAAGCACCAGCTCGACTATAGTGGCTGGTCTGCTGATGTCAAAGCGCGCCAAGAAAAATGGGATCGAGATCGCAATCGACGACTATACCGGGGTATTGCCGGTGATGGCAGTATCAGAAGACGCGAAAAAGCACGCATCGGCACTTGCCCTGGACCAGATGGTTATGCTCGAGCTCGAAAACGGCAAGGGCGCACCGGGGCTGACAGTAAAGAGTGTCATGACGCCGGACATCCCCGACCATTTACCAAACAAGAGCAAGTCGGAAGCGTATGCGGTCTTGATTTCAGACCTTCATGTAGGGAGCAAATATTTCATGGAAAGAGAGTTTTTGCGATTCTTGGACTGGCTGTCGTCTGATGAGGACCTTGTTCGCAAGATCAAGTTTCTTTGCGTCGGGGGCGACCTGATAGATGGTATCGGCATATTTCCAAACCAGGACAAGGAGCTGCTGGAAATGGACGCAGGCAAGCAGATGAACCATGTCGCGCGGCTGCTGGCAAAAGTGCCCGGGCACATCAAGATGTTGGTGATACCGGGGAATCACGACCCGGGGAGGAGGGCGCTTCCACAAGCCGCAATCCCGGGAAAAGATCCTGCAGATCACCTTTATGGGCTTGCAAACTGCACGATGCTCGGCAACCCCGCGTTTGTAGAACTGAACGGCGTCAAGCTGTTAATGTACCATGGCCAGGGCCTTGACGACGTCATCGCCACCACCCCGGGGATGAGCTACCACAAGCCGGCGGAGGCAATGAAGGTGCTTCTCAAGGCGCGCCACCTCGCTCCAACATATGGCGAACGGACGCCGGTCGCCCCCGAGCAGGAAGACATGATGGTCATTACAGAAGTGCCGGACATCCTCCATTCGGGGCATGTGCACGTTACAGACGTGCAGAGCTACCGCGGGACGCTTGTAGTGAATTCAGGCGCGTGGCAGAGCCAGACAAAGTATCAACAGACGATGGGCATAACGCCGACGCCGGGCCTCGCGATACTCGTCAACCTGGCGACCCTCCAGCCGTCAATCCAGGACTTTAATCTATAAGCGACGCGAAATCTTCCTTGAGCGCTTCTTTTACAGTGGCCAGTGGAATTTTAATTCTGATCTTCTGGGATCTGCCGTAGCGCCCCTGACTGACAACGTCCGTTGCCACAATGCCCAAGAGATCCAGTCTGCTTATCATCTGGGTAACGCGGCGTTGTGTAAGCGGTTCCTGTTCTAGATGTCTGCAGAGTGAAGTGTAAGTATCGTACACGTCGCCGGTGTAGGGGTCCTTTGTTTTTGCTATTGCCAGCACTACTAGCTTCATGTGTGTTGGTGCATCTTTCAAAACATCATAGGGCGCATTTTTTTCTATTTTTTCTTGTGCCGCTCTTACGTGCTTTTCATCAACTTTAACGGCATTTTCCCTTTCGGCAAGCTCTGCTGCAACTCTTAGCAGAGTTATTGCTTTTCTTGCATCACCATGCTCCCTTCCGGCCATTGCCGAGCAGAGGTTCACGGCGCCTTCGGAAATGGCGCCGTGGTTGAATGCGATCTTTGATCTCTCGTGCAGTATCTCGCGCAGCTGGTCTATCGTGTAGGGCTTGAAGACCATCTCTTCCTCACTGAGACTGCTTCGAACACGCGGATCCAGTTTATCCTTAAAGTCAAGGCTGTTGGATATTCCGATCAATGCTATGAAGCCTCCTTCTATCATTTGCTGGTTGGCTCGCGTGAAACTGTAGAGGATGTCGTCTCCACTTTTATCCACTAACGAGTCTATTTCGTCTATTACCAGAATGACGCTGAGCTCCTTCTTTTGTATGAATTGTAATATACGGCTGGTTGCTTCTCCTATCGACAGCCCGGTGAATGGAACCCGTTTTGTTTTGTCTTCCTGATTCAACCCAATATATTCCGCAATTTCATACAACACCTTGTATGCGGTGCTGGCGCCTTTTGCGTTTACATTAACGACCTTGACGTTTGTTTTGAGCTCCTTTGCCTTCTTTTCCAATTTTTCAACAACTTTCCTCACCACCGCGGTTTTTCCCGTTCCCGGTTCTCCGAACAGAAACAAGTTTGACGGCCTGGCGCTTCTGAAAGTTGTTGACAGTACCTGGGCCAGAGTTTTTTCTTCCTGTTCTCTGAATGGAAGTTTTTCCGGCACGTAATCGATTTTAAGCGCCTGATCATTTTTGATAAGCGACTTGCCCTTTGCGGCCTTGTCAAAAATATTGTCAATGTCAGAGCTCAATTATCGATCACCATTCTTGGCGCGCCAATTTTAACCCGCCGCCCCCTCTTTTTCTTATCCAGAATAGAAGTTTGTTAACTTTACCTTAACAGTTACGTTAACAGGCCGTTTTTAACCGGCCGAATCAACAATAGCTAGTTAGTGTATCAATTCAATGATTTTGATTGTAAGTAGCTTTGAGAAGGGGCTTGCATAAGAAAGCAAGGGGTGGCTGTGTGTAAGTAATTACTGCACGATCAACTACTGTTAACAACATACGAACATCTCTGGTGAAAAGGCCTCAAAACGACCCCTTTGTTTCCACTGGAGCGTTAACGGCGGTCTTGGTACTGTTAACAGGCCTTGATACGACCCCTCCATTTCCACTGGAACTACAAACGGGCAGTTTATACTGGAAAATTGCTTAACCAAGCACAATTGTTAACCAGAAATAGCTTTTCTCTCAAGCGCGGTTAACAAGAGCTAAGCTGTTTGTTATCAACAATGGCAGAGCTTATGTTAAGTGTTAAGACGTTATCAGATCAAGATACCTCTTTGTTATGAGCTCGGGGAAGAAGCGGTTTAAGATAGAGTTGGAGGACGCAGAAGGGAGCAAGTACAACCTCTCGCTAGAGGGTAATGTGTCAAAAGAAAAGATAATGAAGATAGTCGAATTCATGGATCTCCTCAACATCGAGTCGAATGGCAACCAGGAAAGCGAGACAGTCAGCAGATCGCCTGCCTCTGTCGGCGACAGGATCTGGAGCCTCGTCGAGGGCAAATTTCCATATGGCGGCTTTACCTCGACCGACATCCTCGAGTTGTACGAGGATCAGCACAATGAGCCCATAAAATTGAGCATCATCTCGACCTACCTCTCAAGGTACTCAGAGCGCGGCAGGCTGGCGAGAAATCGCCAGGGCAAGGAATGGGTTTACAAAATCGCTAGACAACAGCAGGCACAACCTTCTCCTTCAGCCTCTCTCGACCTGCGTCCGTGATGTGATATCTGAAAGGCTTGGCGTTGACGTCCCTGCTCACAAGCCCAGAGTCATGAAGCTTTTTCATAAGGCGGGCGGTGTGTTCGCGCGTCCTGCCCACTGCATGCTGGACCTCGCGTGAAGTGCGCGGCCTCTCAGCCAGCAATTTCAAAATATAATCAGTCGTGCCGTTACCTTCATTCTCAATGATGTGCCGCGTGACTGCTACAGGCTTACTGGCCGGCGCTACGTGAGGTTGCGGGTGTGACGGCTGTGACATCGTGTTTTGAGGCGGATGCGATCTCACTTCCAGGATATCGACATTGGCGCGAAGCTCTGCAATCACCTTGTCGTAGTCGCGCAGCCTGCGAGTGTACTCGAGAACGACGGCCTCAATGACTGCTTCGTCTACCCTGTAGCGGCGGTCCGCAAGCGCATTTTTTGTTTTAGAGTAAGCCATCACACTGGCCACCCCTGCCAGGAACGCAAGGACGCCTGACATCACGAGGTCGCTGCCCAGGAAGGAAAGGTCGACGATCATATCACGGCATTACGTTGTAATACCGTGATTTATTACTACAGAACAACATTATTTTACAACTTGGACATTCTTTTTACCAGCTGGTCAATCACAGATATCACATCGTTCACGCTCAGCCTGCTGGCGACATCACTACCTTCAGAAGCAAATATCACACCCATCTGCTCTGCGAGCCTGCCAAGAGCACTCGATGCTTCCGGCTGCACGATCCCCGTCGATTGCAGAAGTATCATACTGTAAAGAACTGCGTTGATCTTGTCCCGGCACTGCCCAACCTGCCTGTAATATGCCCCCGAGCTGATGTTTAGCGCTCGGCCGCCCCCCTGCAGCTTTTTCGAAATTATAGCAAGCTGGCGGGGAGTAAATAGAGAATTTGCAACAAGATACGCATAAAGATTGTTAGAATTGGATTTCGCATAGGCCATGGATGCTATACAAATTTGTATAGCGCCCGCAGGATAAAAATATTGTATAGCATCAAACTTTAAAATGACTAGCTCCCTTCAAAAGAGGAAGTGGCACCGGGAAAGGTCGAGCAGCATCTACGAGACGACATAAAAAAACATGGCACTATTTGCCTTCCGCTTATCGACTCTGAAAATTCTATGGAAGCGGCAACGATTGCAACGGAGGTGGAGGAAAGGGGAGCCTCCGCGATTCTTGTGGGCGGCTCATCTGCCATCGATCAATTAGAGCTGGCCAATGTGGTGACCGAAATAAAATCCAAGGTCAAGTTACCCGTGATATTGTTTCCAGGAAATGTCACGGGTGTATCACCAAAGGCCGACGCCATTCTGTTCAGCTCGTTGCTCAATTCAGAGAACCCTTACTTTATCACCGAAGCGCAGGCGCTTAGCGCAGTCGCGGTCAAGAAATATGGAATAGAGCCTCTGCCCACAGCCTATATCATCGTGGGCGAAGGGACGGCAGCCTGGTTCGTCGGCCGCGCCAGGGGTATACCGTTCCACAAGCCAAACCTTGCAGTCATGTATTCGCTTGCGGCGCAGTACATGGGCATGCGCTTTGTATATTTGGAAGCCGGCTCGGGCGCTTCGCAGAACGTGCCGCCGGAAATGGTGGCAGCGGTAAGGAAGAACTATGAAGGCACGCTCATTGTGGGCGGCGGGATTCGGTCGCCGGAAACTGCCAGCCAGGTAGCCAAGGCCGGCGCCGACATTATTGTCATCGGGACCATGATAGAAAACGACGGCAACTGGCAGGAAAAATTTTCGTCGATCGTAAAGGCCATCAGGTCGCGATGAGTATGATCTTGGAGGAAGCCGAGGCTCGTCTCAAGGACATCAGGATGCCGGCATACTACAGGCGCTACCAGCAGGACATCCTCAAGAAGGTCCACGAGAACTACCAGCATGCGCTCAGGGCCCGCCGGCGTGGGATCGATGTCGCGGACATTGTAGAACCAAAGATAGCCTATGACCTGGCGGACAGGGTGGCCAAGATGCATGACATCGACATCGCGGACAGGCTACGCGCCCTGCTTGCAACTACAACGAAGGAAAAGGCCGCGCTAAAGATAGCGGAGGAAATAGCGGCCGGCGAATACGGGTCGGGCGACCTGAAAACCCGGCTTGACAACGCAGTCCGCGTGTCGCTGGCCGTGGTCACGGAAGGAGTCACCGTCGCGCCGTTGCAGGGGATATCGGACGTCACAATCAAAAATAACGCCGACGGCTCGCAATACCTGTCGGTGTCGTTTGCCGGACCGATCAGGTCGGCCGGCGGGACCGAAGCCGCGCTCACCATGCTCATCGCGGACCACGCTAGGAAGGTGGCCGGGCTTGCCAAGTACGTTGCAAATTCGTTTGACGACGAAACCGGCAGGTTTGTTGAAGAGTTAAGAATTTACGAGCGGGAAGTCATGGGCTTCCAGTTCAAGGTCCTTGACGAAGACGTGATAAAATGCATTTCAAACATACCTGTCGAGCTCGATGGCGTCGACACGGATCCAGTGGAGGTGGTGGGACACAGGGGCATGCGCCGGATAGCCACCGACAGGGTGCGCGGAGGCACGCTCAGGGTAATGAACGACGGCCTGATCGGCCGCAGCAGGAAGTTATTGAAGCTTGTTGAGACGCTCAAGCTGGACGGCTGGGGGTGGCTCAAGGACCTCAAAGGGGCGATCCAGACGGGCGACGACGACGCGGCGCACCACAGGATGTCCGAAGTCATCACCGGCAGGCCCGTGCTTTCGATGGCGAAAAAGATAGGCGGCTTCCGCCTGCGCTACGGCCGCTGCTACAACACCGGCTTTGCGACGGTGGGGATACACCCTGCGGTACCGGCGCTGCTCAACTACGCCATAGTGGCAGGGACGCAGATAAAGATGGACATGCCCGGCAAGGCGTCCACGATAGCGCTAGTCGACACCTTGGAAGCGCCGATGGTTAGGCTGGACGACGGGCAAGTGATGCCTGTGTCGACGGTCGAGCAGGCAGAAAAGATCCGGCCAAGGGTCAGTAAGATCCTGTACCTTGGCGACATGCTGATAAGCTACGGCGACTTTCTTGAAAACAACGCCCAGCTGCCGCCTGCAAGCTATGTCGAAGAAATATGGGCGCAGCAGCTGCGCGCAAAACTGTCAGAATTACCAGTTGACACCAGCAGGGAAAGGCTGATCCAGTTGGCCGAAAACCCGCTGGTTGCGCCTTCAGTCCAAGAAGCGTTTGACATCAGCAAGCTGGGCTTGCCGCTGCACCCGAAATACTCGTTCTACTGGGACACCATCGGCCTTGACGAAGTACTATACCTGAAGGACAGGCTTGCCGGCGACTTGCCGCACGACGCTAAATTAAAGGACATTCTGGAGCGGCTAGGGGTAGCCCATTCAATAGCGACCGACAGGATCTTGCTAGACGACAGCAGCCAATCGCTCTCATTGAGAAGGCTCCTCTCCGGGCCACTGGTTGAAGACAGGGACGCGATAGAGTTTGTCAGCAAATCGTCTGGCGTCCAGGTGATGCCAAAGTTCGCTTCTACGATCGCGGTAAGGGTCGGCAGGCCGGAAAAGGCAGCCGAACGCAAGATGAAGCCCCCGGTGCATGTGTTGTTCCCGGTGGGCCCAAAGGGCGGCGCGACGCGCGACATCATGAAGGCATGCAAGGAAGACTCGTTCTACACCGAGATAGCGAACCGCTACTGCGACGATTGCAAGCTGCCCTCTGTCGGGACGCACTGCCGCGCTTGCGGCGCATCGACAATGATCCGCAACCTCTGCACACAGTGCAGAGGAGAAGTCGAAGATGGCGAAAGATGCGCGCGCTGCGGCAAGGAGGGCAGGACGCACTCGTCTGTCAACTACCCGCTCAAGGCGGCGATAGAGCAGGCCCGGAAAAAACTGGGCGTGGTGCCTACAGAGCCCTTCAAGGGAGTCAAGTCGCTCATGAGCCGGCACAGGTCCGCCGAACCCCTGGAAAAGGGGATACTGCGCCAAAAGCACGGCCTGCACGCGTTCAAGGATGGCACCGTCAGGTTCGACGCCACCAATGAGCCATTAACACACTTCAAGCCTGCTTGGATCTCTACCAGCATCGAGAAGTTGAGAAAGCTCGGCTACACCCGCGATTACCTTGGAAAAGAGTTGAAGTCACCGGACCAGATTGTGGAACTGATGATGCAGGACGTCATAATTCCACGCGACTCTGCAAGGCACCTGCTTAACACCGCGAAATTCATCGACGAAGAGCTTGCCAAGCTGTACGAAGTGGAGCCGTTCTACAGCGTGGATTCAGTAGACGACCTTGTGGGCCACCTGGTGGTAGGCCTAGCGCCCCACACGTCGGTGGGCATAATGGGCAGGATAATCGGCTTTACCGACTCGCAGGTATGTTTGGCATCGCCGGTGTGGCACTCGGCCAAGCGCCGCGACTGTGACGGCGACGCCGACTCTGTCATGCTCCTGATGGACGCGTTTTTGAATTTCTCGTTTGACTTTTTGCCGGACAAGATAGGCGGCTTGATGGACGCGCCGCTGCTGATACAGCCGGTGGTGCTCCCGCACGAAGTGCAGAGGCAGGCGCACAACGTCGACATTGCAAGCTCGTACCCGGTTGAATTCTACGAAGCCACCTGGAAGCAGGGAAAAGCCGCCGACGCGGCAGGCATGATTGAGACTATCAAGAACAGGATAGGGGACGAGCGCCAGTTCTTTGGCTACGGCTTTACCCATTTCACCGACGCGCTCGTCACAAAGGCGCAGAGGTCCGCGTATTCTACTCTCAACAGTATGGAGGAGAAACTGAAAATGCAGTTCGACACTGCAAAATTGATCAATGCCGTAGATACGGACGAAGTCGCGGCGATGGTCCTCACCACTCACATTTTGCCGGACATCATGGGTAACATGCGGTCGTATTGTTCGCAGACGTTCCGCTGCACGACGTGCGGAGCAAAGTTCCGCAGGATGCCGCTCTTGGGAAAGTGCATCGAGTGCCAGAGCGATTTGATACAGACGGTGACAAGGGGCGCGGTCGAAAAATACCTTGGCATCGCGACTGACATGTGCCAGCAGTACAAGATAAGCGATTATTTGCGCAGCAGAGTGGAGTCGATCGCGATGGAATTGAAATTGATATTCAAGGAAGAAAAGAAGATGCAGTCCAGTCTGACTGAATTTATGGGCTAGTGGCCACTGACGAATGTCTTGTAGATCTTTGCCGCGTCCTCTTCGTCCTTTGCGCCGACTATTGTGGCTGCGCCGCTTGAGAGGAAGCTGACAGACATCCTGCCCGAGTTGACTGCTGTTATCCCGAGGTTGCCCCTCGTCTTGACCTGGTAGCCGAGCGATTCGGCGTTATTGCTTATGCTGCCAAGGTTCACCGGAACCGGCTCTGCAGGCGTTACGGTCCATGTGCGCTTGCCCCTGTCCCGGCCGCACAGCTCTTCAATTATCAGCTCTTTTGCAACGACCGTGCTGTCCTTGCGCGTGGCGCCGCACGACGGACATTCTTCCTGCCTGAACATCTGGACCCTGTCAAACGAAAGCTCGTTCAAGTCGATGTAAAGTAGTTTATTGACCAGCGTCGGCTCCTTGCCCGTGATTATCTTGACCGCCTCTGACACCTGTATGCCTGCTACAATATACAGTATCGACGGGTGCACGCCTTCCGTGCTGCAGGCCGGCATCTCCTCTTCGTTCAGCTCGGGGAACATACAGCGCAGGCACGCCGACTTGTTCGGCAAGATAGTGCAAACAGAGCCTGTCACGCCAATCGCACCGGCATAAATAAGCGGAATGCTGTGCTTGATGCACGCGTCGTTGAGAGCATAGCGCGCATCCACGCTGTCCAGCGCGTCAATGACAACGTCAAAGCCCTTGACGATCCCTTCTGCCGTATATTTCGTCACAGATGTCGGCACTGGCTCGATTTCCACGGTCGGGTTGAGCCTGCGCAACCGCTCTGCAGCTGCCTCCACCTTGACGCGCCCAATGTCATCATCTGTGTAGAGGTGCTGCCTGTGCAAGTTGGTAACTTCAATCACGTCCCTGTCGACTATGCGGAGCTTGCCGACGCCCATTGCCGCCAGCTGCGTAATCACGGGGTTGCCGATTCCGCCTGCACCCACGACGCACACCTTAGCGCCTCTGATTTTTTCCATGCCCTCAAAGCCGATCTCCTCGAGCATCACCTGCCTCGAATAGCGCTGGAGCTCTTCGCTTGTCAGCTCTGCCCCTCCTGCCACCGCCGGCAGTATGTAAACCGAGTCGCCGTCCTTTAGTTGCGTCATCAAGCCGCCGCTAAAGCGCATGTTCTTGCCGTTGACGTAGATGTTGATCAATGATCGCGGCTTACCGTTGTGGTCAAAGACCCTGCGCTTGAAGTCGTCGCCCATCTGATCCGAGATTTTTGTGAAGGCGTCCTGAAGATCAGAAGCGTCTAGCAGGACCTTTTTCTCGCCCTGCCCCCTGTTCAAAACTGAAGGAACTACAAATTCGACCTTGGCCACTTTTATCACCTTATCATTGCCGAAATTTCGGCTGCATCAGGCTTGACAACATTCAATTTCGGCAGCAGACCTATAATCGCTTCTGTAGCTTTCAGGCCGTTGCCGGTGACATAGCAGACTGAGCGTTCGTCTTTGTCAATTTTGCCCTCTTCAACCAGTTTTCTCAGCACCGCGACTGCCACGCCGCCCGCCGGCTCGGTGAATATGCCCTCCGTCTGGGCAAGGAGCATGATGCCGTCGGCGATCTCTCTGTCGTTTGCCTCCTCAGCAAGCCCGTTGTACTGCTTCAACCTTTTCAGAACGTAAATGCCGTCGCCCGGGTCCCCTATTGCCAGGCTCTTTGCTATTGTCTCCGGGTGCTCGACAGGAATAACTTCGTCGCTGTTGTGCTTCCACGCGTCGACAATCGGCGCGCACCCGTGCGGCTGCGCCGCAATTATCTTCATGTTCTTGGGGCTACCGATCAGACCGAGCGAGTGCAGCTCCTCAAAACCCTTGCATATCGCGTTGAGCATCGCGCCGCTGCCGACCGGGATTATCAGGCTGTCTGGCACCTGCCAGTCTAGCTGCTCGGCCACTTCAAAGGCAAGCGTCTTTGACCCTTCCACGTAATACGGCCGCATGTTGATGTTGACGATCCCGATGCCCTTCTTGTCCCCAATTATTGACGCGATCCTGTTTGCGTCGTCGTAGGTGCCTTCCACCGCGACAAATTCCGCGCCGTACGACAGCGCCTGCGCTATCTTTACGTGCTCGATGTCATACGGCGCAAAAATGTAGCATGGAAGGCCGGCCTTGGCCGCGTGAGCGGCAGTCGCGGCGGCCAGGTTGCCGGTGGACGCGCAGCCAACCGACTTTAGTTTGGTTTCCTTGGCCCTCGACACGGCGACGCCGGCGGGCCTGTCCTTGAACGAAAAAGTGGGGTTGACGGAATCGTTCTTGATAAACAAACTTTTCAGCCCGAGCTTTTCTCCCAACATGTCTGCGTGCTGGAGCGGGGTGAGCCCGGCGTTCAGGCTGACGACGTTGCTCTTCTCCGCGATCGGCAGGAGCTCGAAATAGCGCCAGTAGGTCTTTTCCCTTAATTCAAAAGTGTGCTTGTTTATCGACAGTTCTCTATAGGTGACGTCCAGAGGACCGAAACAGTCCTCGCAGACGTAGCTGGACTGCTGCGGCTCGTACTCTCTGCCGCATTCCCTGCATCTTAGCGATCTGATAGTGCCCATGATTTTCTATTCTCCATCAAGTGGTATGCGATTAAAACATCGCTAAGCACCATTTTAGTATTACTAAACTTTTTTATGATTATATGTTGTATTACTGAACTATAAAGTTCTTGCAAAAAATTGCAGAAATAGCTCGTGATGTCACAGATTATCTTTTAATCTAAAGCTATTTCAACACATTATGGAAGCATGACCTGTTGCCCGTGTGGCACGCCGGCTTGTCCGAGTCGACCATGTACAAAATAGCGTCAGAGTCGCAGTCGACCAGTATTTCGTGCACCGGCTGGACGTTGCCGGATTCCTCGCCCTTCATCCACAGCTTGTTCCGCGACGTGCTCCAGAACCAGGCGTTGCGCGTCTTGGCCGTGTTGGCCAGGGCCTCCCTGTTGGCGTATGCCAGCATCAGGATGTCCTTGGTCTTTCTGTCCTGCACTATCACTGGCAAGAGCCCGTTGCGCTTTTCAAAGTCGATGTCCTTGAGCGACTTGGCATTCATGCACCCTTAGTATCGCGGCTGGGCAGAAATAAATCTATATCAGGTCGACTTCGTACAACGTGACCATGCCGTTGTCGTCGACGATCCTTCTGAGCTGGGGGAGGAGCGGCTCCATCTTCGACTGCTCGTCTACCACTTCTATGATAAGCGGGTAATTCATTGAAATCCCTTCGATGTGCAAAGTGGATCTCCCGCGCCTGCCAAAGCCGTCCACCGCATTTGCCACCGTGGCCCCCGATATGCCGACAACCATCATGAAATCGAGCAGTGCTTTGTACAGCCGCCTGCCGTGCAGCTCGTCGTTCTTTTTATCCCGATAGTAGTTGTCCACATCTTTTTGGCCACCATGTTTTCTATTGGTAGGCATTAACAGCGATCAATAGGTGCGGTTCTTGCTTATGCCAAGGCTAATGCCATAGCCTGTAATTTCTGGCAGGGCGGCTGAAAATAAAAAGCAAGCTAACACGCGTGCACTCTCAAGAACTCGATAAATACACGCCAAACTAATACTGGTCATGTCAGCCGAGCAAAACAGGGCCCTTGTCAGCCACTACGTTGAAGAAATGGCAAATTACTGGCGCACTGGAGACCTTTCTTTCGTAGATAGAATATTTGACAGCAGTTTTGTCCAGCACATATCAGGTCTTCCGCCCAACATGGGCCGAGAAGCCATGAAACAGATGTTCCCGATGTTCCGCGCGGGGATGCCCGACTTTCAGATGAAGATCGAAGACATGGTAGCCGAAGGCGACAAGGTAGCAATACGGATATTATGGCATGGTACCCACAAAGGCGAAATAATGGGCATCAACCCGACCGGCAAAAAAGCCAGCATAACAGAGATGCAGTTCTTTCGCGTAGCAAACGGCAAGATAATGGAGCGGTGGGGCGAGTCGGACATGCTTGGCCTGATGCAGCAGCTCGGCATGATTCCGGGATCGTGAGAACGATCATTGCCAATGCAAACAGAGATATATTCCCCCTGTGTCAAGATGCTGACAGCGAGGTGGGGAAGCCAGGTTATCCCGGCGGGCTCATAACCCGCAGAGCGGTTTCCACTTTTGCAAAATTGCAGGTGGCCGTAAGTTCAAATCAACCCCTCGCTACTCTTTTTACAAGCTAAAGATTCTGGTATATCTTTATAGGCATGCGAACAGAAAACAGGTCATGTTAAAATTCAAATGCCGCGACGTCGGGTTTGACTGCGGCTTTACGGCAAAAGGCAAAACGGAAGACGAAATACTGGCCCAGTGCGCGACCCACGCAACCAAGGATCACAACATGAAGCCGGAAGATATAACAGAGGAATTGAAAGGCAAGATCAAATCAAAAATCCACAAGACCTGGTTCTAATAGCTGAAAGCCGGCCTTTTCGATGCCGTACCTCTGCAGCGGCTTTGTCAAATGCCGGTGTGCTTTTGGCGTGGGGATATACAATCCCGTCTTGCCGCCGCGTTCTCGCGGTACGAAAATTTTCTTTGCGTTTGCGTCCCTGTGCTTGCACCTGTCACACTGGTAGCCCTTGTTCCTGCCTTCTGACTTCATGCGCTTGCCGCACATCTTGCATACAGGATTCATGACGTCAAAAGCAGGAGCAAGCTCGAGCACCGACAGATATTCAACATTCAGGATCTTGGGGTGCTTTGTCGTTCCTTTCCTTACCCCGACGCCGATCTCAATGACATCGCCGGATTCAAGCTTTGCCGTAACGCTTGCGAGCCCCGTCGGCTCATACATTGCCGCCGGCATTTCTGCGCCATCCTGCACCACCGTGAAAATGGCGTGCCCGCCTTCAATCGCACGCGGCCTGCCCTTGACAGTGCACCTTAAATGGCCGGCGGTGTACGCCTTGACCTCTGCAATCCTGATCTCGTTTTGCAGGTGCATATTCGTCCCCTGGTTTGATCGAAAAATAGTCCAGCCGTCAAGCTCTTCATCTGGTTGCAGGGCCGGCAATGCTGATGCGACAACGGCCGGGCTCTCACCTCTCACGCCAAAGAACACCGGGTCCGGGCCGTGGGGCGTAATCAGCACCCGCCCGTGGATCTTGTCATAGTTGTTGAACGTGTTGGGGAAGGTGTCCGCGCTGAACTTTACTACGCGTCCTTCATTGACAACGCGCGGCGCGCCGCAGTTCTCTGGCTTGCGGTAGGCAATCAGCTCGTACGTGTGGTCGCCGTCGAGCAGGCAACCCATTGCGCCAAGCGAGCCCACGAGCCCCTGCCCGTTGCCAAAGGTGAAATACTGAACCCCGGCAGCCCCGGCCACCTTTTCTGCCATCTGCCTGCTGAGCACGTCGCACATTGCAAGGGCGCTGAATTCCTGAAGCTTGGCAGGAACATGGTCGCCCTGCAGGAACGCAACGCCCGGGTTTGCCCCGCTGCCAATGGCAGAACCCTCCTCCACTGCCTGCCTGATATAGTCGACGACACTGCCTGCATCCGGCACCTGAAGCCGCAGGCAGACTGCGCCGTTGCCCCTTGTTTTCCACGGGATGTTTGGGTTGAGCCTGATCAACAGCGGGTAGTCGACAAGCTTGGCGCCCGCCCTTTTCAGGTGCTCGGCCACCTTGAACGCCAAATGCGTCGTGCACCTACCGGCGCGCGAGTCAGTGTCGTCAAATGCGACGTGGAGCGTCTGCATGTGCGAGAATAAGCGCAATAGCTATATAGCCGGTTCTGGTTTCAACCAGAAAACTACGTACAAAATTTGAGGACTAATATTGCGCAACCGTGAACTTTCCTCCCGTTCTATCTGCCCAGATAGACTGGCTGATGGGAACACGTGCCTTTAGCGTTGTACAAAGCCACGACCAAATTAGCGGTTCACCGCCGATAGTATCCCTAAGTGCAGGGCTGATCGCTCTGTTCTTGATGTCTTCAATTATATCGCTGTTATAAAATCGCCATAGGGTTTAAATAGTTTCAGCATGGATCGTTGGGTAAGTGAATTAGATGCCAGTCGCAATACTTCCTGATATTAGCGAACAACACTGCATCGGCTGCGCACTCTGTGTAGAGATTTGTACCAGTCTCGGTCCAGATGTGCTAAGAGTAAAACCAGTGGAAGGATGGAAGAGGGGCAAGGCATTCGTGTTCTATCCAGAAAGATGCATCTCTGACGGAGCGTGCATTGGCGTTTGCCCAACAAAGGCAATCTTCTGGATGAGGCCGATGGACTACACCCCAGGACAGCCAATCCCACTGAAGAAGGCCGGTCTGTTCAAGAAGGGCTGGGAAGAAGGTTAAGTCCCTTCAACTACACTTTTCTTTTTTAATTTTTATTATCCAACAAATTATTAATCCTGTATTTGCTAGCCTATCCCATTGGTTGACTGGGACGAGCAGATAAAAGCACACCTCTTCTGGGTGTGGAATGAGGGGGAAGGCCTTTTCAAGCGCGGCAAAGAGGGCATGCTTGTCATAACCGACAGGCGCCTTGCTTTTATCATCAAGACTGACATGACATTTAGGATGCATGACACCCATTCGCGCCGGCAGGCAAAGCGCTTTGAAGCGAGCGAAAACGTATTCCGGCCGGCCGAAGGCTACAAGCTCGATCACATGGAGCGGGACCTTGACAAGAGCCCTGACAACTTGGAAATCCCGTTCAGCCAGATCATGGACATTACGTCAGAGGAAAAGGACTGGGGAACACTCCTAAAGGTGAAGATAAACATGGGCGATAAAAGCAAAACCCACAAGTTCTCCATGGTCAAGGGGTGGGTGAAATACCCGGCAAAGGACCCAATGGGGTTCCAGAAAATGGACTGGACTCCGCTTATTAATTTGGTAAAAACCTCCATATAGATGCACATAGATTACGTAAATTTATATTGCAATTATTCTGAGCAGAGCTCAACCGATTTATGACCAAGACAAAGGCATTCGTCCTGATAAACACGGATGCTGGACTGGAAAAGCTTGTGCACGAAGAAATCAAGTCGCTTGAAGGCGTACAGGCAGTCTATGACCTGTACGGCGAGTACGACATGATGGCAATCGTGGAGCAAGACACCGACAGGGATGTGGCCGAAGTCCTCTCGTGGGAGCTGCGCAGGATAAAGGGAATACGGAGCACCAACACGATGGTTGTCGCAAAGTAATATAATCAGGCAGCTTGCCAAGACGCGCATTGCCGAAAAAGCTGTTCGTGATCGGCGTTGGGCCCGGCTCGCCAGGACACCTGACCGACATTGCCAAGGAAGCGATCCACAAGTCGCGCTACATTGTTGGCTATAGGTATACGCTGTCGACGATCGAAGGTCTCATCGACAAGAGCAGACAGCAGGTGCTTGAAGTCACCATGAATACGCAGGAGGAAGTCTACCACGACGTCTACAAAAAAATGAACGATAGCGATTTCTGCACCGTGCCATTCACCGGCGATGCCAACTTTTCCGAGTCAGAAGTGGTCGACAGGCTGCTGAAAATTTTTGGTGACGACAACGTCGAGGTGATCCCCGGCATCAGCTCTATCCAGGTGGCCGCTGCAAAAGCCCGCGTACCGACCGACAAGGCTTTCATCGTCACGTTCCATGTGACAGGCGATATTGAGCAGAAAAAGAAGGAGCTGCTGCAAGCAGTAAGGCAGGGCAGGAGCGTGATACTGCTTCCAAGGCCGTGGCAGCGCGACCCGTCAAAGCACTTCATGCAGTCTGAAATCGCGAAATTCTTGCGCCAAAACGGCGTCGAAACTGCCAAGCTTAAAGTCTGGGTCTATGAACACCTGACCACCGAAAAGGAGACGACGTTTAGGGGCTCAGTGGCCGACCTTGAAGGAAAAGAGTTTTCCGACCTCTCGGCGATGGTGATTGACCAGACAAAGAGACAGACGTACCTCGAATTCTAGCCGGAAGCTTAAATACTAAATCTGGCTTGATTTTCCCATGCCAATAGAAGAAAAGTCTGTTGGCATGCAGGACGCCGGCAAGGGCCCTGTCAGGTACTGCGTTGAATGTGGCGCAAAGATGCCCAAGTCGCAAAAGACCTGTCCTGCATGTGGAGAAAGCCAGTAACACTCTTCCCTTTTTTGTTGTAATCTTTAAAATACTGTATGGGAATTTCACACCGTCGCGAAACAAAAATATCCTGTCTCCCAGACGTTCACAGTGCTTGATGGCTATGACATTTACGGCAGCAGCAACCTGAAGGTGACGCTTGTAGTATTGCAGGGCCAGTTTGGCAAGGACCTCAGGCTTTATTGGTGGATGAAAAGGAAGGACCAGTGGAAGGTCGACCTGTGCAGGATGTGGGTCGGCAGGTGGAAGTGGAATGAAAGAGCAGCAAAGGCGAACGAATTTATCGAGAAATATGGCCTGAAAGGGTCGCAGGCAGCTGCGCCGGAATAATAACTAGACCAGCTATATGATGACGTCAAGATCATCTAGGCCGCCCAGCTGCTCTATCAACTGCCACTCTATCACCGCGGCAGCAAACAGCACTACCACCACAATCCCCAATTCAATGAAAGCCGGAATGAGTGACCCTTCAAGGAAAGGCCGTCTGTTCCCTGCCCGCCAAGGCTTGTCTTTTGCAATGCGAACAATCAGCATGCCGCTCCTTGATATTGCAAGGCCGTAGGTGAACACTTCCATGATGCCAAAGGGTGTAATCAGGATCATGAGAGGCGGAACCCCGGCTAGGAGCGGCTCGGAATTTGCGATCGCAGCAAAGACGGTGCCCGTGGCAAACCCGGCGACTATGCCAAACCCGGCTCCAAATGCCGGAATAAACATGAGAAGCGCGATCCTGAAATTATTCAGAAATATGCCGTACTCGTCTATACCCTCTATCTGCTCCGCGAATTGCTCCCTGATCTCTTTCGCTTCATCGTCGCTCATTGGAACGGCGGCGCCGATGGAATAGGAGCCTAGAAATGCGGCGATGCCGAAGGCGAGGTAGAGAAGGCGCCGCTTGCTGACCCCAAAAAGCAACAGAGATGTGTTGCGTGGTATCTTATAATTAGTTTTGTCATGTTGCCGCTACCAAGCAAGCTTGTCTTTTTATGCATGCTCGTCATAAATTAGGCGGTGAGCTATTCCGCACCAATAAAACAGGCAGGAGAATCGCTGTTTCCTCAATTCTTCACCGTTGGTAACGAACCCATAGAATTAGTGGTCCAGGACATCGCGGTCATAATGGTGGTCGCGGCGATTATGCTTGCGATTACGTTCAAATTGAAGCAGCCCATGGTGATAGGCTACATCATCGCGGGTATGATAATCGGGCCTTACGTCCCGCCCTTCAGCCTTGTGCGGAGCCCTGAAACCCTGAACCTTTTTGCGGAGCTCGGCATTATCATGCTGCTCTTTGTCACTGGCACGGAATTCCCGATGGCGAAGCTGCGCACGGTGGGAAGGACAACCATAATTACGGCGCTTGCAGAGTCGCTTGGCACGCTCCTGATAATATTCTTTATTGCCCAGACCCTCGGGTTCAATTTCTACGACTCTATGTTCCTTGCCCTTGCGCTTTCAGTCACAAGCACCGTCATCACGATCAGGATATTGGAAGACGTTGGCCTGATACGCGACAAGTCGTCGACACTCATTCTGGGAATCCTGATAGTCGAAGACATTGTCGCGATCAGCGCGCTCGGCATCATGCAGTCGTTTGTCGCGTCAGGTGGAAGCCTCTCCATCGTGAACATCGCAATCACCCTAGGTACAGTCGGCGGCTTTATCGGCGGCATAATTATAGTGGGAGGTAAGTTCGTCCCGAGAATAATCGACAGGGCCGGCAGGACGAACGACTATGCGCTGCTACTGATAACCATCCTCAGCATCGCCTTTGGCCTGTCGTTCCTTGCAAACGCCCTCGGCTTGTCTGTTGTCATTGGGGCGTTCCTCGCCGGGGTGCTGGTTGCAGAGAGCAAGAGCGCAGCGGTGGCAAGGATAATCACGATCCCGCTGAGAGACATGTTTGCCGCGCTGTTCTTCATATCGATAGGCGCACTCATGGATGTCTCGCTTATCCCCCTGTTCATAGTTCCAGCGATAATCTTGATACTGACTTCGTTTGCCTCAAAGCTCTTGCTAGTAACCGGAATCCTAGTCAGGTTCAGATACGACAACACAACTGCGCTGCGGGCCGGCCTTGGGATATCGGCAACAAAGGGCGAACTGTCGCTGGTGGTGGCCAAGGGCGGCCAGGACGTAGGCGCAATCGGCCCGTCGATCCTGCCGCTGCTCGGCGTAGTTACAATAGTGACTTCGTTCATCGGCCCCTTTATCATAAAGGTGGGAAGTCGGTTAAAGCTGGCCGAGCCCACCGAGGTGGATTCAAAGAGGGAGAAGGAAGAAGATACCTAGTGTCACTACTCTAATGGGAGTGCACCGTCCTCACGCAAGATCCCAATATGCGAATATCAACACAGACAAGAGTTGGTTGCCATTCAATCACCTTTCTATTCAAACTCTATGGGAAATCCTGATCTATCCAATTCATGTCAACTTTGAAGATCAATCTAGGTCTGAATTGCAGCGTTTGATTCAATATTATTCCTCTTCTAAAGTCATCAAATTCCGATAAAAAGCGTCGTTTCCTTATCTCAGAAAATACATAGATTGAGGCTAATTTTCGTACTGGATTAAACTCACAATACATGGGAATAATTCTTGCTCCATTGGCGAATGAAGGTACCATTTCTGACGAGCCAGTTCGGAAAACGCCAATTGCACGACTATTGTCAATGAACCTGTAGCATGGAAATGCAAGTTTATGCCATCCCAAGTCGCTTTGGTCTGATCTTATTTTGGCTTCAATCAACATTACAGTATTAACGTCTCTTGGATAGATACATTCATCCAGATCGACAATTCCGTCATACACAAAACGAAACAATCGGTTCTTCCTTTTTACGTCCCTCATCCAAAAAGGAAAACATGATCTTATGTGACCTGATGGTCCACACTGGTAGTCACCAGTTGTCTTGCAAACTCTCTTGGAAACCTCCACGAAAGCACCGCAAAAGTGGAGCGCCCGGATAAATGATTGTTCGTTCCACTGGAATGAAAGAGCTTCCCTCAGGTTTCTGAAGCCCTTTCTTATAGAGATTGGCAACGGGACAGCGGAGGCATTTTGAATACTAGGATCTAGGTATGGAGGAGGAAACACCTGACTATCAAAAACTATACAGTTGCCTCCACCTGATGGAACTATGTACAAGTGATTTGATCTTAATGGCCGTGGCATTTGCGAATAAAAGTCGATCGAGAAGGAAGAAGGAATGTTGGATGGATTACGGAAATCATGATCTTCTGAAAATACCGAGAACTTGTTGTGTCGATTATGAGCCTGTTGTCGATATTCCTGCCAATGCCTCTTGAAAGTCGAAGTAATGGTCTTCCGCTCGACCAAGAAGAAACCTTTCTTAGAAATGCCCTTCCTAAATTCATGTTGAGCCAGTAGCCACTCCCAAAACCCCCCATCAGCGAAGGAGAAGGTAGCAGTTGAAGCAGCTACTCTCGGATTTTTCTTTGCTAAAGCTTTGGAAGATGTGCGGTACATTGGTTGGAGGTATCAGCTGATCCTTAAAAGGATGCACCATGGAATGGATGCATTAAGGCTTTTTGGACGCACCGCTCTTTTCCATCCGCGCGTATAAATCGTCGACAACCTTTCGTGCAACCTCTTTGAAATCGATTTTATAAGGAGTAGATGTCTTCGGAGTAGATGTCTTCGGAGTAGATGTCTTCGGAGTAGATGTCTTCTGGCTATTTAGTGGGTTTTCCGCTTTCCCATTCACTTTATTTGATATGCAGTAATCGACCATCTTTTTTGAAGCTTCAAGGATAGGGTCTTTGTCACTATCTGCCGGCTGCTGGCTGGCTGGTTGGTAATATGTGCTAGATGCGTAAGTCGGAAATGTATACCTTTGTCTAGCGCAGTACATGTCGGCACAGGCTTTGATTAGCTCGCATGTGATCGGGTCACCATTGGAGGCATCAGCTTTTTCGTTCTTTTCATATGAAGGACGGGCTTTGGGTAAGTATAGTGGAATAGCGATAGTACCATTGCATCTTCCTACGATGTATTCGGTATAGGGGATCGCACGGGAATACCCCTGATGGTTGCTCCTGATGTGACGTTCCACGTTATACAGTCTGCCGGATGACATTCCGCAATTAGTACAAGCCCAGTGAGGTATTGCCAATATTCATATCACTTGCGCTACTCGGAGTAACGCTTAGTATATATAGGGTAATGCCTACTATTTAAGCGTAATGGTGCCTATCGGCTTTGTAAAAGAAGTCCCTTTTGTTAAGGACTTATTTAACAAACGACTGACTTTTTTAACAAATGAGACTTTATACACAAAGCCGGTGCCTATCTAAAGTTTCGCTGTCCATGGAATACCCGCTATAGAAACTAGCCAAGTTTTGCCTGTTGCTAGAACCAGCACCACATTAGACTGCTAAACGTTGGAATTTCTTCCACCATGGCATTGCGACTATGATGGATCCCACAAAGGTCGCAGACCAATATAGCCATAAATCACCCACAGCGCCGGAAAAGAGTGCAGGGGCAAGCGACCGCGCCGGATTCATCGATGCGCCTGAAATAAAGGAAAAGAAAAAAATGTCAATGCCCACTGTGCCGCCGATGGCAATGCCGCTCCAACCTCTCAGCCCCTTAGTATAGACTACCACAAAAATGACTGCCATCAGAAAAGCAGTGACCAAGACCTCGATTCCGAAAATGAGCGCTAGGGGGAATGAATAGTTGGGTGCGTTTGCGCCAAGGTTGGCTTCGCTCCCGATGAAAGCCAGCACGAACAGGCTCGCAAGCAGAGCGCCAATTATCTCCGCGCCAAAGTAGACGGGCAGCTGCGACTTTTTGATGTGGCCGCTGACAAGAAAGCCGAGCGTGACTGCCGGGTTGAAATGCGCCATTGAAATTTTGCCAAAGGCATATACCATTGCGGCAACGCCGACAAAGGGTGCAAGCGCGACAAATGGCAGTCCCAGCGCGCCGCCCGTTTTAGAGTCTATTACCACCGAGCCGGTGGCAAGCAGAACAACTACAAACGTGCCAGCTAGCTCGGCGAAAAATATCTTTTGGCTTGCCAGCTTACTCGAGGTTTTCAGCAAGGTCCTTTACTCTTCTCTCAATCTCGTCCCTTATTTCGCGAACCTTCTCTATCGCCTTGCCCTTCGGGTCCTCGATGCCCCAGTCTATCGGGTTGTTGAGGAACAGGAGCGGGCAGTCGGAGCTGTCCATGCAGCCCATGTTGACTGCCTTGGCAGAATCCCTGATCATGTCGTCTGTGATGATTTTGGATTTCTGTCCGCTGATGTCGATGCCGATCTCCTTCATCGCCTGTGCAGCCAGCGGGTTTATCTGCCCTGCCGGCTTTGTCCCCGCGCTGACTGCCCGGTAGCCTTTTAGAGCGCACCTGTTGAAAAAGCCCTCTGCCATCTGGCTCCTGCCGGCGTTCTCCACGCAAACAAAAAGGATGGTTTTTTCCTTCATCGCTACTTCACGGCCCTGACGACAATACTTGTGATTTTCCTACCATTTATCGGCTCTCCGTTCATAAACTGGCGCTCCTCCAGCACGCTTGCGTCCTTAAAGCCCGCCTTTCTGATGCTTGCAAGATAGTCGCCTTTTGCCAGCGCGCCGTCAATGCAGCTGCTCCACATTTCAGGGTCTATCGAGTCTGCATTTCTGTCGGCGACAAGGTCAGAAATCACCATTCTGCCTCCACCTCTCAGGATTCTATGGATCTCTTTGAACGTTTTTATTTTGTCGGTAGTAAGGTTGATGACGCAGTTGCTGATTACGACATCCGCGGAATTCCCGTCGACCGGAATCCTGTCCTCAATGTCCCCTTTCCTAAATTCAACATTGACAAAATCGTCCTTCTTTGCATTTCTTCTGGCACGCTCCACCATTTCTTCGGTCATATCAATGCCGATAACCCTGCCTGACCTGCCGACCTTGTTTGCCGACAAAAAGACATCTATTCCCGCGCCTGATCCAAGGTCAACGACCGTCTCGCCTTTCTGCAGATCGGCAAATTTGACAGGCGCCCCGCAGCCAACTCCGAGGACCGACGCCTGCGGCACCGAGCCCAATTCATTCATGTCATAGCCTACATCCGTGGCAGCTTGGGCCGGCGAAGCGCCGGAACAGCAGCCAGGCGCGCAACACGCGCCCGCACTGCTGTCTTCCAGCGCTATCTTGCCGTACGTTCTGCGTATCGTTTGCTTGATGATCTGCTGACGCTTCTTTTCCATGCCAATACTTTACTTAGTAAACTATTTAAGTTGTCAAGACGCAACACTTGCAGTTGGTGTAAAGATGGAAACCAAGATCCCAGTTATCCAGGATTGCAATTTTGCCGGCTACGATGCTTCCTCGCTGATGGCCGAAACTGCCCGGCTCCGCAACATAATAACGAAAAGGGGGACGCTTGAAATCCTGATACCTCTCTGCTGCTCCACCGAGCCTGTCCGGTACAAGCAGTTCCGGCAGGCGCTCAAGGGCATCAGCAGCAAGACATTGGCAAGCCGCCTCAAGGAGCTGGAGAAGGGGGGCATCCTGGAGAGGCGGGCGTACAGTGAAATCCCGCCCCGGGTGGAATACCGACTGACAGGCAAGGGGCAGGAGCTAGTCGAGTCAGTCATGTATCTTCTCCAGTGGATGAAAAAGTGGTCAGGCACATAGAGGCGCCGCCCGAACTGCTTGAAACTCGTCCATCAAGCGCTCCATTTCCTTCCTTCTTTTCTACTCGATTAAAAGCCCAGCTATATTGCATCAACGCCACAGATGATCAAAGGTTCTCGCGTACCTTACTTTCGTAAGCAGCTTCGCCATCACGGCAGATACCATGCACATCAGCCCGTCTCTTATCTGCGACAGGCCATACAGATGCGCTACAGAGCTTAAGGGCATATTCAACAGGAAGAATTTTGATTCCATAGATCCATTAGATCAAAGAGGTTGATGGTGTGGCCCCGCAGCGTCAGATTAGCTGGTGGGGTTTCCAGTCAACCTCAACGACAAAGCTACTGCGCTGGTGATCCAGTGGGCTTGCAAGAAAAAGCTATCCAACATACATCATGTAGAGCCATGCCGTCTACGGGTTAGACTTGGGCAACCAAGATAAGTCACGCGCAAAAAGCTCCTTCAGTAATACCCGAATGATTAATTTTTCATGTACCTCACGAATTTTTTGTAGAGTTGCATTCTGTTGCCGATTTCTATATTTAGAAGTTGCCTGCTGCTTTTGCTCCGGAGGTATTCTATTGTTATGTCACTATCATGTATCAGGCCAAGGAGTGCTTGCATCTCCTTCAGCACTATGTCTCTGCCAATGGTCCTGACGGCCTTTTTCATGTACCCCTGTCTGTCGCCGGCTGGCACCATCTCAAGGACGTAACGCAGATTTCTGAAATCCTTCCTGAGCCGGTGAAGCTCTTCAACTTTGCTGCTGTCTGACAGCACTGCCGGCAGCAACTTTACTATCCTTTCGACCAGCCTTCGCACCACCTTGTCTATCCTTTTGCCATCCGGTGCGCCGGCAAGCCGCACGGGTGACAACTTTTTCAGCGGCCGGGCCAGCTTGGTTACTTTGGCAAGCTCGGCTTTCTTTTTCCTTTGCAGGTCGGCTGTGTCAAGATCTCCAAGCGTTGATATCCTGCCAGCTATTATGTCACAGTCGCGCGCCTTGCTGCTCGCCTTCAGGAACTCCCTGTACTTTTCAAAGCCGCCGCGATAGCGCCTGCGCACTTTTTTTGGCAGCAGAGAAAATGTGACGTCAAGCCTTCGAAGAGAGGTCCTGACATCGTGGATGTTCTTCTCGCTGGTCGGTTCTGCAAGGTAGGCCTTGAGCCTCTTGTCCACGCGCCCCAGATTCTGACGGAATTTTCGCTCAAACACTGATTTTGCCATGGCACTTCAGCTAGTGCTGGATGGATCCGAGGAAGTGGTCGATCCACTTTTGCAGATCGGCGTTTACTTCCGAGATTTGCCTGTTGCCGTCAATAATGAGAAGGTTATACCGCTTTTGCATTCTGCGGAACTCTTTTGCGATCATGCGCTGGTAAATCATAAATGACTCGTACATATCGTCTGAAAGGCCCAGGTCGGCCCCGGACTCGTAGTAGTCGAGGAAGGTATTCTTCTGGAACACCCTGTGCACGAGCTCTTCCGGGTCGACGTCAAGGTAAAACACGAGGTCCGGAACTATCGCAAAACCGAACAGCTGATGCGACCAACGCCTGTTCATGTCCCTGACGGCGTCCCTTGCCATTAATGTGTAGATGTATCTGTCCGCCAGCACGATGTAGCCGGCGCGCAGGGCCGGCATTATCTTGTTTTCAAGCTGGTCTGCAAAGTCGGCCGCGTAAAAGAGGCTCATGGTCCTCCGTCCTAGCATGTGCTCCCTCTTTGCCTCCATTATTCCCTCGCTTACAAGCTCGGATCGCCGGAGGCCGGTGTTGAGCACGGCATGCCCGTCTGCTTCCAGCTTCGCCGTTATCATGCCGATGTGGGTGCTCCGGCCCGAAGCGTCAGGGCCTTCAATCACTATTAGCCTGCCCTTGACTTCCGTGTCCTGCAGATAAGGAATCCCCTTGCCGTAGTAACGGAGTGACCGTGAGCTACTCCCAAGTTGCTTCACTGGTTCAGTGCCCCCGCCGAAATGTTTTTGCGCATCTGCTGCGGTAACATCTCTATCACCCTCTGCCTAACGCGCTTTTGCTGCTCTTCAATATCCACCGTGCCGTCAACTATTGTAAACCCTTCCTGTTCGACCATCGACTCGTATTGCTCCACTATCCTAGCCTGGTAAATCCTGTAGCTCTCGTACGGATCGTTGCTCAGGTTGAGGTCCATGCCCGCTTCGTAGTATTTTAGCTTGGGCCGATTCTTCACTATCCTGTCAAACGAGATCTCTACAGGGACCCTGAAGTAAAACGCAATGTCCGGCTTTGCTGCAAACCCGTAGACGTGGCGAACCCAGTCGGGGCTGCAGCCCCGCACGACGTCCCGGGCAAATGCGGTGTAGATGTATCTGTCCGCCAGCACGATGTAGCCGGCGCGCAAGAGCGGAAAGATGTTCCTTTCGTACCTTGCAGCAAAGTCGGTTGCGTGCAGCAGGCTGAAGGTGGTGGGCGTCAGCAGATTTCTCTTCTTGCCCTTTGATATTATCTCCTTGACTTGCTCCGACGAATTCCATTCTGTGAAAAAGACCGGAATGCCGACATAGCGGAGCCACTTTTCCAAGAGCCTAATTTGGGTGGACTTGCCCGAGCCGTCAACTCCTTCAACGATTATCAGTTTACCCTTTGGGGCAAATTTGTCTTTCATGCTCTAACTTTCTCCTTGATTTTTGCTAATGCCGCATGCTCAACCGTGCAGTTGACGGAAACGTCAAACGCTCGCTCGAAATTCTTTATCGCGTTTTCAAGCAGCGTTGTAGGCACGAACTGCCTTGGCTGTGGTATTATCTTGATATCCATCTTTTTCCCCTTGATAGATAGTTTTGAGTTAGCCCTAGCCCTCTCAAGGATCGCCGAAAGCACGAGGCACGCCGATATCTTTTCAATCGACCTTTTGTTCTGAGGCTCCAGTATCGACCGGTAGCGCGAAAAGAGCCAGTCAGCGGCCTTTTCCTTTCGGGTATGCACAATGGATAGCGCCAGTATCAGCTGCTCCCTGTGGCTCAAGAACGCACTGTCCTCATCTATCATCATGTAAAACAGGTTGTTCAGGTTGGTGACCGGTGGCAGCTCTACTACCTGCTTGATTGCATGCGTGAGGATCATCTTTTCTTTTTCGCGAAGCATCCCATTTGCGACAAGCGACTTGACCAGCCTGACTGTCTGCTCCGGCAGTATTTCCGTCTGACAGGTAAACGTCACAAACGCCTTTGCCTTTTCGTTGCTGACACCGCCGCTGTAGAACGTCTTGGGATCGCGGACAAACACAGACAGTATCCCTTCCCGCAGGCCCTCGGAACTGACCACTATTCTTTCAAAACCAAATTTTTGCATGAGCGTGTTGATAATACACGCGCCGGCTGTGATCGTGTCGACCCTGTTGCTGCCAATCGCTTTTATCTCTACCAGCTCGTCCGTGTCCATCTTGTAAAGCTCTTCGGCTATTGAAGACACCGACGAAGCGTCCATCCGGTAGTTGTGGACTTTGTCAAGTTCGTAATCCTTCAGCTCTTGGTCGTACCGGGCCATCGCCCTTAACGTGCCGCCTACGCCGACAAGCGTAGTGTCCGGGCTCATATCAAGATCCTTTCTATCCGAAAGCACTTCAACGATGTGCTTTTCCATCTTGACATAGTCTTTTCTGGAAAACGTGCCGTTCTTCCTACCAAACATTTGCGCGAGCCGGAGAGCACCGAGCGGGTACGACTTGATCTTCTTGATGGCGTAATTTTCAGTGTATACTAATTCCAAGCTGCCGCCGCCAAGATCGAAAAAAAGCGCGGTGGGTATGCAGGTCGCCTGCAGCGCCCCGATGTAGGAGTAGAGTCCTTCCTCATGTCCGGAGAGCACTTTGAATTGAAAGCCTGTCTGGCCGTAGGCCTGCTTCAGGAAATCGCTCTTGTTACCGGCTTCTCTGACTGCACTTGTCGCGACAGGCAGCACGTGCCGGATAGAATCGAAGTTGATGACGTCCCGGAACATCCGGAGCGCGTCCATGGTGCGATCCACCTGCTCCTTCCCAAGGTAGCCAGTTTCGTGCAACCCTTCGCCAAGCTTGACTTTGACCCCCTCCTGTTGATAGGCCATGAACGTGCCATCCTTTTTTATGTCATAGTTGACAAGCTTGACAGAGTTAAAGCCAAGGTCTATTACAGATATTTTCATTTTTGGCACTTCAAGTTGCGGCAGCCACGATAATAATATTATCTATGGAGATCATTTAGCGATTTTTTTGAGGTGCTTTGGAGTCAGCAGCCACCGAAGCTCGCCCTTGATTTTGGGATGG
>DATEUD010000115.1:0-13516 GCA_035283265.1 Nitrososphaera sp. | reverse complement strand
ATTCTCTGATTCTACAGTCGGCGAGGCCGAGATACCACCGGTGGTAGAGGCACGCCTTGCGGGCGGCGGGAAAATAGTGGTCGACGAAAAGCGCTTTCAGGACGAGCTCCGCACAAAGGGCTTTGGCGAGAAGGAAGACGCCGAGTACGTGCTCAAGCCGTACGAGGCGCTTTATCTGATGCACACAAAGCGACTTACGCTCAAAAACAAGCCCGGTATGATCTTTGACCCCCTGTTTGAGCTTTTGCTAAAATACGACAGGAACATCATGACCAAGTTCCTAGTCTACCGCGACCTGCGGAGCAGAGGCTACGTCGCAAAGGAGGGATTCGGGTTTGGCAACGACTTTCGCGTCTACGAGCGGGGCGAGTTCGAGAAAAAGCCAGCAAAGTACGTGGTCTTTGGCATAAACGAGGGCACGAACACGACCGCCAAGGATCTTGCAGGCGCAGTCGACCAGATAGAAAAGATGGGCAAGGAAGCAGTGGTGGCAGTGATAGAGCGGAGAGGCGAAGTGATCTACTATAAGGCGTCCAAGATGCGGTTTACTGAAAACAGGTACCGCCAAAACAGTTAATAAGTGGAGCTGCGCAGCACAATTGTTGCCGTTCAAGGAGATCTATTGCTCCGACTGCAAGACCGTGCTTGCTAGGTATTCTACCAAATACTTTACAGACGCGGACATCAATGAGCTTGTCCGGCTTCATTATTCCGCGCACATCAAGGACGGCCACTCTGTGGAAACCCGGCTCGCTGAGTAACCTGCAACCGATTCATAATCGCTCAAGACACCATTACCTGCAACGTAACCATTGCGACAAGATCATCAAGCTTGACCGCAACATACGCTTTGTCGGCGTTGTAAACAGCAGGGGCAAAGTCATCGAGGGAGGCTTCAAGCAGGGAGTCGAGCCGCTGCTGAACAAGACAGTGGAGCAGCAGATGTACATTCAGTCGCTTTGGAGCAGCACCACGCTCGAGTCGTTCAGCGACTGGCTGGGCAGGATTCGTTACAGTATGACAGAGCATGAGAAAGTTATGGTCGTGACTTTTCCGCTTGATGAGGGCATCCTCTGCCTGTTGGTGACGCCCCGGGCCAAGGTGAATAAGATCCGCGACAAGGTAATGCAGGCAATCAAGAAAAAACCGAGCAAGAAGAAATGATGCAAAAGATTAAATTGCAACGGGAATATCGACGTGTATAAGCGTGGCAAAGAGGTTTTGCGAGAGCTGCTTTTATCGTGGCGACGAATCCGAGTTTCTGGCCGCAGCTGACTTTTGCTTGGACTGCGTGGGTGTTCATTCTGCGTGCCCAAGATGCAAGGCCGGCTTCCACAGCGTCCACGTGATAGAATAAGGATTTTTTACCAGCTTGCTGCTCACTAGCCTAGGCTGCAGGATGATGACGACGTAACAGTCCCCCTATTATCTGCCCGCGCAAGGGCAGAGAACATGAAGAGAATTTTACCGGACTGCCGAATCCTGTAGTCTTGTATCAGAGGTCAAATGGGTGGCATACTTTAAAAGAAGGGACTATTACGTCATTCGTTAATCAAAAAAAGTGCTCCGGCCGGGATTTGAACCCGGGATCTCCGCCTTGAGAGGGCGAAATGCTTAGCCGGACTACACCACCGGAGCCCTGACAGTCTCAATAATGTACAAGATATAAACGCAACTTCGGAATCAAACATCCCTGCGGCCTCGGGCCGGACACTAGTAATTGCCGCAATGGATTTACGCGCGCCGCTTATACCTTAAAGTAGCACCTGAAAATCCGCGGACGTTTCACGGTCAACTGCGATCCCGAAAAGGCCTTTGAAGTACTTGCAGGAAAATGTGGCGAGATGAAGGTGAACATGCTTGATATAGACGCATTAGGGCATCGGATCGACGACAAATCTAAAACCACTGCCCAGAGGTTGGGGACAAAATTCCATGCAAGGGTGATCAAGCATTTCCACGCTACTTGGGAAGCAGGCTACGACATCGCTATGGTGACCGACAACCGGTTCATCAAAGAATTATACAAGATGTTCACAAAATACCAATCTGCCTCGCTGCTTGAAAAAGAATTCTTCGTCAAGCAGATCGATAATATCAAAGGCGAGGTCGACGAATATTTTGACGACAGGCCATTGCCGGCTGAAGATCCGCCACTTATTGAAGCAGACATACCTGACGACGCCGACGCGAAGATTCCGACAGGCAGAATCTGCAGGCGGTGTGAAACTTCGAATCCACCAGGGGGCGAGTGATGCAACAAGTGTGGCTTGTCGCTTGCGGGCTTTCCAAACTGCGGCCATGTGCCTAGGGAAGGAATGACCTTTTGCACTAAGTGCGGCCCAAAGCTGGACTAACAAAATTTTTATCGCCTTACAGCCAATGATACCTACCCTTGGGCATCCCGGAGAAGATAAAGGAGATACAGGATCAGATTCACAAGACCCAGATTAACAAGGCGACCGAGTTCCACGTAGGGCTTTTGAAGGCCAAGATAGCGAAGCTCAAGCGGGAGCAGGAAGACAACCTTCACGGCAAGACCGTCCATACGGGTGGAGAAAACATCGGATTTGACGTAAAGAAAGCCGGGGACGCCACGATAGTCTTTATAGGACTTCCCAGTGTCGGCAAGTCCACCCTCTTAAACAAGCTCACCAATGCGAAATCAAAGATCGCCGCCTACCATTTTACCACGCTCACAGCAATCCCTGGGATGATGGAATATCGGGGTGCGCGCATCCAAGTGCTCGACCTCCCGGGAATCATTGAAGGCGCTTCGGGTGGCAAAGGATTTGGAAAGCGGGTTCTTTCGGTGGCAAGGAATTCAGACCTTGTTCTGATAGTGCTGGATGTTTTTCAGCCTCACCACTTGGACATCTTGAAGAAAGAACTGTCTGAAGCTGGCATTAAAGTAGACCAAAAGCCGCCGGACGTGGTGATCGAGAAAACATCGACTGGCGGCGTGTCTGTCAATGCACAAGTCCCAATCAGGACCTCCGAGCGTCTCATCAAGGAAATTGCGAGACTCTATGGCATACATAACGGACGAATCATCATCAGGGAACCCAATCTCACCGACGAGCAACTTATTGACGTTCTTAATGGCAATCGCGTTTACGTGCCATCGCTTGCCGTACTGAACAAGATAGATCTGGTAAACAAGGGCTTCATCCAGGAGGTGCAGGCAAAAATTGGAAATAACTTTATCCCAATTTCCGCAGACGCAAACATCAACGTTGACGCCTTAAAGGAAGCAATGTACCAGAGGCTGGATTTCATTCGAATTTACATGAGGCCAAAGGGCGGCGAAACTGACTACAAGGAGCCGATGATAATGAAGAGCGGGTCCTCGATTCAGGACGTGTGCAACAAGATACACCGCAACATGGCCAAGAACTTCCGCTACGGGCTGGTGTGGGGCAAGAGTGCGAAATTCGCCGGGCAAAAAGTGGGCCTGGACCACAGACTTGAAGACGAAGACGTTCTGACCGTAGTCAAAGTCGCAGGCGCTACCTGAGAGGCTGCGTCTTCAGGCCGTCGTGCCCTGACATTTCCGTATGATCCTCTACGTCAGACCTGAACAGGAAAACCGTCCCGAGCTGCGTGCAATAGTATATCCTGTCCAGCTTCGCTATCGCTAGTTTTGGATTCAAGACTGACACACTGAACAGCCATCAGTAATTACAACTATGAATGATCTGCATCAAGTTTCTGCAAAAGCGGTGACACTATTGCGCGATTATCCTGCCGCGCATTTCCGGGTGGTACGAGCAATAGTATTCGTATGTGCCCTGTTCTTTTGCAACTATGGCCGTAAGAAAATCCTGGCCGCCGCGAAGTGGCGCCGTGTTTATGGGCGTTATCCCGCTATTCTCTGCTGCGTCCACCCTCAGGTCGTGCGTTACGGCATCCTCGTTGCGCACCACCAGCTTCGCCGGGACGCCTGCAACTACATGGATGTCCGGGTTGGTGCCGTTGAAAGTGCTTCGCTGCGCTATTAAGAGTATGTCCTCTACTGGCAGCTCCTCCTCTGGCGCGGGATTCAGGAGGTTGCCAACTCCCCACAATGCGCCCACAGTCACAAAAGTGATGGCAACTATGGCGATTATGTTGTTGCGCATGCAGCTATGAAGTGCAGGATCGCCTAAAAATTCCTTTGGGCTAACTAACTCGTAAAAGCAATGTCTGCAGCTTGATATTACGTCAGAATCAGAGCTTGCAGCCAGGCGTTATAGTCAGTACAGGTAGGAAAAACGAAAAGAGGTGCTGAGCAGGCGCTTGCATTTTTCAGCATAAAATATAAACGTTGTGCGGCTGTCTTCTTGTTTCGTCCATTGCCTAAGTATTTCTTGAAACGATCTATTTCGTTCGGCAATAACAGCGAATAATTCATTACTAATGGCGAAATGGTAGCCCTAGCAGCTTGCCGGGCATCCGTCCCGTTGCAACGACGTTCTATAAACCGATAGACTGATAAGTCAATCATTTTTTATCATTTTGCTTGAAGATAGCGCTATCAATAGCCGGCAGTGACTCTGGAGCAGGCGCAGGGATACAGGCAGACCTCAAGACGTTTTCCGCCCTCGGCGTGTACGGTTGCACCGCCATTACCGCAATAACCGCGCAAAACACCAGAAAAGTAGCCGAGATATTCGAAGTCTCGCCGACAATGGTAGAACAGCAGATCGAGTCTGTCATGACAGACATGCCGCCCGACGCGATCAAGATAGGCATGGTCTACAGCAGGCAGACAATAGATATCGTGCATCGATCGCTAAAAAGATCAAGAGTCCCGGTTGTGCTCGATCCGATCTTTGCGGCAGGAACCGGCGCCAAGCTGCTTCGTGACGACGCATTTGACTCGTTTGTCTCAAAGCTGGTGCCAATATGCACCCTGATAACTCCCAACAGGATTGAAGCGGAAAGATTTGCAGGCACCAGAATCAGGACAGAGGGTGACGGCATAGAGGCGGCCAGAAAGATCAGAAAACTTGGAGCTGAAAACGTCATTGTAAAGGGCGGCCACCTTGGAGCTTTCAATGTTACTGACCTGTTGCTTGACAGCAAAGGAAGGCTGACCAGGATCACGAACGCGAGGGTGAAGATAGAGGAAAGCCACGGCTCCGGATGCAATTTTTCGTCCGCAGTCACCGCGTACCTAGCCAGGGGCGCGGCCCTGCACGATGCGTGCAAGATGGCAAACGAGTATGTCCACATTGCAATCAAAAATGCAGTCAGGGTGGGCAGAGGCCTGCCTGTCACAAACCCGCTTTCTGCAATTTACCGCGACGCCAGCCGCTACCATGTGCTGGTAGAGCTGCAAACGGCAGTCGAGCAGGTCAGCACCCTTACAGACTTTTACAAATTGATACCGGAGACGCAGACAAACTTTGGCTATGCGCTGCACGACGCGGCTGACACGTCTGAAGTCGCAGGGGTGCGCGGAAGAATAGTTAGAATAGGCAACAGCGCGGTGCCGGCTTCGTACATAGAGTTTGGAGCGTCTCGGCACGTCGCGGCCGCAATCATTGCGTACATGAGCGTCAGTCCTTCCTTCCGGGCGTGCATTAATATCAGACTCGACGACAGGCTCGTGAAGGTGTGCAGGTCGCTCTTTGCAATCTCGAGCTATGACAGAAGCCGGGAACCAAGGGGTGTCAAGAAAAATGAGGGATCGAGCGTGTTGTGGGGAACCCTGCAGGCGCTCTCTCGCAACCCTAAAGCAGACGTCATTTACAACATGGGCGACATTGGAAAGGAGCCCATGATAACCATTTTTGGAAGGAACCCGCGTGAGGTCGCAGCCAAGATCAAGGCAATACTGAAAAATTATTGAACTTGATTAGTTTTACCTTATATATAGCAGAGGCTGCAAAAAGAAAGGGAACCATGAAAGCGGTAATCCTGGCAGGAGGGCTTGGCACGAGGCTGCAGCCCTACACGTTCTTTATCCCAAAGCCGATGCTCCCGCTTGGCAACAAGCCGCTTCTCGAATACATCATAGAGTGGCTAAAGAAGGCAGGCGGCATCGACGAGATAGTCGTCTGCGTCAGCTATTTGCACCGAACGATTGAGGATTATTTTGAGGACGGCGCACGCTTTGGAGTTGAAATCGAGTACGCAAGGTCAGAGAGGCCGCTTGCCACCGCTGGTCAGCTCAAGACTGCCGAGAAATTGCTCGACGACTCGTTTGTGTGCGTCTATGGCGATTCCGTCTACAAGTTCAACCTGCGCAAAATGTTAAGGCAACACAAGGAGTCTAAGGCGTTCGTCTCCATGGCCCTTTTGCCTTACTCGACAAAGCTAAAGTATGGGTTTATCGATGTCAACGGGCAGGACAAGGTCACGGCCTGGCGAGAAAAGCCGGAGATTAGCGGGCTGATAAACATCGGCTGCTACGCGATGAAGCCGGAATTCTTAAAGATCATACCAAAGTCAGGGTCGTTTGGAATGGACGATGCGGTGAGGAAAGCCCTTGAGCAAAAAAAGATTGTCAAGGGCTTTAGGATCGACACCGGCTTTATCGATATCGGCGACAAAAAGTCGTACCTGGACGCATATAAGCAGTACGCAAGTAGGCTGGGCAAGATCTAGATGGGCATAGCCCTGTTTGAAGACTCGCATTGGCAGAACTTTACCCCCATTTCTCTTACAAAGGCCACATTCGACATCAAGGTTGGGGCGAGGAGTTTTCTTGAAGAGCACAGGGCAATGTCCGAGGTGCTGCTTGCAAGGGAATCCCTGGCAAACGTCACGGGCGAGCGGCACGTCCAGTGCAAGATCAACCCCAGTTCCATAGACAACGACACGGTGTTTGTCAACGGCCTCCTGCATCCCGGGGCAATCTCCCCGGACCGCCTAACCAGAGTCAGCCACACGTTTGCAATAACTGCCGGCGACCGGCTCCTTGTGGCAAGGCTTGACAGGAAGGGCATCGAATACCTTTCCGATTGCGTCACTGCCGGCAAAAAGATCGAAGTCAGGAAATTCAACGTTGAAAAATCGACGAAGCTCAATAGAGAGGAGAGCCAAGGCCTCCTGTCAGATCCATGGGAGATTATCGGTGTCCTTGAAAACTCACTTGCAGTGCAATTGTCCAGCATTCAGGGCGAAGGCGACCTAGGCCCTGGCGTCAGGGTGGTTGGCAACAACACGGTAGCCATTGGCAAGAATGCCGCAGTCGAAGATGGGACCGTACTTGACACAAGGCTGGGGGGCATCTACATCGGCCCCGACGCGTACGTCGCGACAAGCAGGATAGTCGGGCCGGTGTACATTGGCGGCATGACGCAAGTAAAGCAATTCACGATCATCGAGTCGAGCTATATCGGCCACAACTGCAGGGTGGCCGGCGAGATAGAGCATTCGATAATATCCGACCACACGAACAAGGCCCACGCGGGGTTTATAGGGCATTCGTACGTCGGCGAGTGGGTCAACCTCGGCGCCACGACCACCACTTCTGACCTGAAAATGACATACGGGAACATCAAAATGGGCAGCGGCAAGACCAAGGTCGACACCGGCCAGAACAAGGTCGGGTCTTTTCTCGCCGACATGGTCAAGACGTCCATCGGCACGCTCATTTACAGCGGCAGGCGGATCGGAGTTTCTTCGCACCTGCACGGCCTTGTCGCACAGGATGTGCCAAGCTTTACGATTTACGGCACCAGCATCGGGGCGAGGAACACCGAGCTGGAACTCCGCTCGGCCATAGAAACGCAGAAGAAAATGATGTCGCGACGCAGCCAGGCTATGAGCAAGGCCTACGAGCAGATGATAAAGGACGTCTTTTACATGACTGCAGTCGAGAGAAACCGCGCCGGCGTCCGCAAAGGCAGGTTTGCCATATAGCTACATGTAGTCAAGACCCTGATCTTCCTTCCAGAGCCCGAGCCTCTGATGCAGCCAAGGGTAAAAATTGGCGTCGCCGTTTTCAAACTCTTTCTTGATTATCCTGATGATGCTCTTTGACACCTGGCCCGGCCTGCCGTAGATCTGCTTTTTGCGCCGGAGCTTTAATCCCAGTCCCTCCTCCCTGTTGTGCGCCTCGTTGACCATCGAGACTATCCAGCCCGGGCTCAGCGGCGGGACCAGCACGTTGCTCTTTGCGTCAAATATCGTTTCCGGCCTGTCGGTGTTGAGCCTGACCGTCAGCGACGCCACATTTGGAAAATAGAGCAGCTCTTCCTGCATCGAGCCCGAGTCCGTCATTTCCGCCCAGCAGCGGCCGCTGTCAAGGAATTCGATGACGTTTGCGTATTCCTTCCACAGCGGCGTCATCAGGAATTTATCGGGATGTTCTTCTGCAAGGCCCTGCAATTTTGATTCAAGGCTGTATTGCCTTAATGCGGATATAGTGGCGTTCAGCATGACCAGGACCACCTTCTTGTCCGTGTTCTTGATCAATTCAACGAGCCCGCCGATTATCGATGTAAACCGCCTGTGCGTCAGGTTCTCCCGCCGATGTATGTCCATCCTTATCCATTCGCCCTTCTCCAGTTGCGGGTAAACGTCAAAAACACTCTGGCGCGACTTTTCCTTCCTCTTCTGATAGATTGCGTCTACCACCGAGTTGCCAACCACGTGGACAAAGTTCTCTGGGTATCCCTCTCTTACCAGGTTGTCTCTGTTGAGCTTTGTAGGAGCAAAGAAGAACTGGGTCCCTGCAGAACATATCCACGTGTCGATCTGCTCAGGGAAGGGCTCTTCCCTTGCAAGGAACCACTTGCCGTCAAACTGGCTGCTGATGAACTTCCGGATTTCGGACTTTGACGGCTCTTTGCTTGCCTTCAACTTTTTGATTGCTTCCGGGCTCATGGAGCGAAGGCCTGCCTCGTTCTGCCCGACCTTTTGCCCCATGCCAAAGACCCAGGCAAGCGGCGCAATGCCTGCCACCAGCGTGTCCCCGTGCACTATTGGAAGCAATGATCCCGTGCCAAAATGTTTCCTGCAGTACCGGCCAAACGAGCCGAACTTTACTATCAGCTCGCTTGCCTTTTCCATCAGGTCGCCTCTTATCTGGAGGTTGCAGCCAACAAATTGCTGCAGGTTGAACTCTTCAAGGCCAAAGCCGAGTATTTCGTCAAAGTGCTGGCCGGTGTTGATCACGAAAACAGGCAGGTTTTCCTTTGCTGCCTCTATAACCAGTGGCGCCTGCTTGTAAAAGTCCGGCTTGGTTCCAGTTACTATTGCAAGCACTGGAGTACTTTCTTTGCGCGCTTTTGCAAAAACCGACTGGAGGTTTTCCGATATTTTTACAGGTAGCAGGCTGCGCGATACGTCGATCTCTATGACGCTCAACGAAGATCATCCAGGTTGTTGATCGGCTTTCTTCTTGACGCGGCGAGCAGGTACCCGCCGACTGCCGTCACGCCGGCGCCGGCTGCCATAAAAAAATAGGGCGCGACACCAACTACGCCTACTACATACTGGTCAGGGATTCTTGCTAGCAACGGAATCCCGGCGGCCATGCCTGCTATCATTGTGATGCCTGCGGCTACCAGTAGCATGCCGCCTATCCGGGCGCCGTGGGTCTTAGCCATGCCAAACGCAAAGCCGGCCAGCACCACGCAGGGCGAGGCTGAGATGAAGATGCTTTGCAGTATGAGGCTACCGGGGTCGACCACGCGCTCAGGCCCATCGCCTTGCGGCCCTATCAGAAAGTTGTAAAATGAGAGTAAAAGCGCGACAAACATCGCCGATAGGCCGAGGGATGCAAGCGAAGTCCAGTCCTCCAGCTTTAGCTTCATTGCTGCAACACTATTTTCCGGTTTGGTAATTAAATCATTCCATGTGGTTGAACGGCAAGACTATGAAAAATCTCAAACAGTGAAAACAGGACGTTTATTTATACGACTGGCTAGGACTTAAGCTTGTCTGGCTTAGCATGCTCCACACGTTAGGTTCCATCGACCGAATTCATGTGCAAGTCCACGTGCGATCTCCTTCATTTTCTTGATACTGATAGAGTAGATCTTGCCTTTGCCAAGAAACACAGAGCTATGTCCTGTCCTCTCCATCCCTTCCAATTCTTTTTGGTTAGGCAGCAAGTTTGTCCTTCAAAATCGCAATTATTTGCCTTTGACTAATGGTGCCATGCTCTGGTGTCTCCATGGATTGTGGTTTGTCTGGAATACTCGCCTGAAAGATGCCCTTTGAGGTAGCCCAGACTAAAGCAAATGGAGGTATTTTGCTGTTTTTTATCTTTATGCAGTTTCTGATGACCTTACAGATCTTCGTTTCAAAAGTGGTTGGTAGACAATAGTGTCTAGAACGGGCTACCGTTTGTTAAAGCCTTCTGAGCTCCCCTTTTAGCTGCCCGATACGTGAACGATGACTCGATATTGTGTTTTCGATATCTCTCTTGCGATTATCCATTTCAATCATGTCATTCCTTATTGGCTGCAAATGTTCAATGTTATAGTCAATCTCCTCTATCATGGATTCGAGATATCTTACTGCATCCTCAACATTCTTTTTCTTGAGAGCTACTTCAAAGCCCTTAAAATATATCTCCAGATCATTTGCAACAACGCGAACATTTTCAGTTCGCTGCAAACTCATAGCACTACTAACACGCAATGATATTAAAACATTATAGTAAGTGGACCCTAGAAGATAGGACTATTAAACAGATTCAGAGCTTTGCCTTACAGCCGAAAAAGGATTGAACCACCGGGACCTGATTTGTTTTTGCTTCCCAATAAGCGCTATATTACTACCCCTAATGCAAAAGGGATCTTGTAATAGACGTCAAAAAAAGAAAAAGGGTTTACTGAGCGACCAGAACATCGTCGCGCAACCTTAACGTAATGAACTTGCCGCTATCTTAACCATTCAAGTCGCCGTCCTCTTCTTCGTCAAGTATCTAGCCTTGTCATATGCTGACTTTTCCGCCCTATGCTTCACTGCCCCATCTCTCATTTGAGAGAGATGCTTTGCTCTGTCCTATCGTTCATAAACAGTAGCTTTTGGGGATGATTCTTCAGGCAGACGCGACCATTTGTCTAGTTTCTGCTTGACTGCATGCCTCTCTAGTTTCCAATCATCAGGTTTTCTTTTGCTCGTGCTTAAGTCGCCTTCCGCAAGTTTAGAAACTGGTTACACAAGTTAGAACAAGTTACGCGTTTTGAATAAAAGAATAGAAAGTTAATATTTTTGATTTATAAAAATATCGTGTGTATCCGTCTAACCGGTGTAACCTGTTTTTTGGTGTTCCTATAGGGCTTCCCATGTAGTAAGGAATTCATGCCTGCGGAGAAGTTACACATGTTACGCAGTTACAAATATTAAGCATATTACTGTCTCAATTCCTCCTTGGATAAGAGACATAAGGTGTTTTATGGTCATGGTGACTGCTTTGAATACTTCTCCCTGTGTACCTCCAATCCCTACTCCACTTTCTCTATACTCCCAACCACACATGGCTGCTAGTTGTTTCATACTATGCCGACAAGGCCGGCTAGCTCTTTCCTGGACGCCGAGCCCAGTATTTCGGCCGACCTTTCCGGCCGGATGTTGTTTACGAAAACCCCAAAGCCACGCTCAAGGCCCGACCAGGTGTTCAACTGTGGATAGACTTCAATGTGCCAGTGTAGCTGGCGGCTGTTCTTTTTCTCCGGCGACAGGTGGAACACAAGGTTGAACGGCGCGTCCTTGAGCGCCTTTGACATGCCTCCAAGCGTCGCCCTCAGGATAAGCGCAAGGTCGTTTATCTCCTTCTGCGTTATCTTGGAAAAAGACGTCATGTGCCTCTTTGGATAGATCCAGAATTCGTATGGGTAGGTCGGCGCCCATGGGCAGAACGCGAGGAAGCTGTCAGTAGCAAGGATCTGGCGCGGGCCGCTTGACTCGACGCCAATGACGTTGCACGCAGGGCAGTTGCCGTTTTCGTTCATGAACCTGTGCGCCCCTTCAGCCTCCAGCTCTATCACCGGAGGTATCGTGGAAAACGTGACAAGATGGAGGTGGGGGTGTGGAACCTGCGCGCCTGCGCCCGCGCCACTGTTAACATAGATCGAAACATACGTCACGCTCTTTTGCGTGTAAAGCCACCTTACGCGGTCCTGAATGACGACAAGCACGTTGCCCCACTGCTCGACTGACATTTGCGAGAGGCTCTGCTTGTGCTCCGGCGACGCCACGACTATCTGGTGGTATCCATAGGCCGGCTCACTGTACAGCGGCTTGTCGCTATAGCTTGTAGCTGTGCCGGTTGCGACCACGGGGTTCTTACTCTGGAACACCCTCACGGACCAGTCCTCGATGATGTTGTCTTCGCTGTCTGAGAGGCGCTGGAGCATGCCGTCCTGGACCACCAGTGCAAGCAGCGCCGGCTCTGTCATGGATTCATTGCCGGGGCAGTACGGACACTTGCTGCCTTCGCCCGGCTTGTCGCCGGCAGACTGGCCGGCTTCAGGCACGACAACAAACCTTTCAAGAACATAGTCTTTGCGCAGGTCTCCCAAACTTTTCAGCCTGAAAAATGCTCTTATTCCTTTTAATTAAAGGTTCTGTAAGTTCAATTGCCGAGCGAAAAGTCCAGGGCTTTTGTGCACCGTGCGCAGATGTATTTTTCGCGCTTTGTCATCCCAAAGTCTTTAGTCTTTTCGCCCCTGTCGTCCACGACAATGCGCTGGCAAAACGTGCATTGCTCCAACGCGGTACAATACGTCTTCGTTGTTATTAAAGAACTGCGGTAGCAATGCTAGAATAAGCACAGAAATAGTCGCCAGATATTACGGAACAATGCCTCACAAACAATAAATTGACCAAGGGTTCTTCCGTCGTTATGAAAGACATAAGGCTAGTCTATGTTTTGCTTGACGGCATTGGCGACCTGCCACATCCTTCATTGAACGATTTAACGCCGCTAGAGGCGGCATACACCCCCAACCTTGACGCGCTGGCAAGGAACGGCGCGATGGGGAGGGTCATAAGCGTCGGAAATGGGATTGCGCCCCAGTCCGACATCGCGGTTTTCAATATGCTCGGCTACAGCTTCAAGGATGGCAGCTACGTCGGCAGGGGCGTCATCGAGTCGATTGGCTGTAACATCGACTTTCGCGACGGCGACCTTGCTTTCCGCGGCAACTTTGCAACCGTCGATGACAAGTTGAAAATAGTTGACAGGCGCGCGGGCAGGGTCATCGACAGCGAAGAGGCGAGCACTGTATGCAAGACGCTGCGCGACGGCATCAGATTCAGCGACAGGGACGCATCTATTGCACTAGAGCCCACCATAGCCCATCGAGTAGTCATCAGGCTTAGGCACTCCAGGATGAAGCTGTCAGATAGGATAACCAACACTGATCCCGCATATGAGAAGGTCAACGGCATGGGCATTGCAAAGGACACTACTGGCGACATGTTCGTGCAAAAATCTGTTGCAGAGGAAGACAGCGATAGTGCCAGGACCGCGGCTAAGTTGCTAAATGAGTTCACCGCGCAAGTCGTGCAGCTCTTGCGCGATCACCCGGTGAACAGGGCAAGGGTCGCGGCAGGCAAAAAGGCG
>DATEUD010000114.1:0-7519 GCA_035283265.1 Nitrososphaera sp. | reverse complement strand
GCCTGCAGGCGGAAATATAGTTGGGCATGCATCCACCTACCGCATCTATTTGAGAAAAGCGGGAAACGACAGAATTGCTAAAATGATAGACTCGCCCTACCACCCATACTCTGATATCAGGTTCACTGTGAACGAAAAGGGAATCGACGACACAGAATCAGACACGGCCAAAAGGAGGTCTGTAAAGGAAAAAGGCGACGACTAGGTCAGAGAAACTTTTTCTCCACCTCTCTTAATTTTTCAGAGTCGCCGCAGTACTTTATCAATTGTGACAGCCTGTCCTGCGCCTTGCCGCTTTTTATCGCGTCCCTTGCAATCTCCACTCCCTCCCGGAAGTCCTGCGCAATTTTGCCCACTACCAGTGCGGCTGCCGAGTTCAGAAGTACAATGTCCTGCTTCTCCCTGGCAGCTTTGCCGTGAATCGATTGCAGGGTGTTCTTGATAGACTCTTCCTTCGAGTTTACCACCAGCTGCTCTAGCATGGCCACCTTCATGCCTATCGCCCTCGGGTGGAGGCGTATCCTCTTTGTCTGCCTTTCGCTAGACACCCAAACGACGTCGTTTTCGCACGTGTTCGACAGCTCGTCAAAGCCATCATGCGCGTGGACCAAAATTGCTTCGCTGAGGTATCCCTGGCAAACTTGCGAAAAGACTTCCAGAAGCGACGGCTCAAAGACCCCGATCACCTGGCCTGAAATGTTGGTGCATGGGTTGCTCAACGGTCCGACCATGTTAAAGACGGTCCTGATGCCAATAGTCTTTCTTGCGTTTGCAACGTGCTTCATCGACGGGTGGAAGATCGGCGCAAACAGAAACCCGATCCCGACGTTTTCGATGCACGACTGCACCTTTGCCGGCGGAGTGTTCAGGTCAATTCCGACGTACTCGAGCAGGTCTGCGCTACCGCAGACGCCAGACACCGACCTGTTGCCGTGCTTGGCAACCTTGGCGCCGGCGGCAGATGCCACTATTGCTGCAGCGGTGCTGATATTGAATGACCTGATCGAGTCGCCGCCCGTGCCGCAAGTGTCGATCAGCGGCCCCTGAATGTTTGGGGTTATCCTCGTCGCATGCTTTCTCAGCGAAAGCAGGATCGACTTCAATTCCTCTGCGGTCTCGCCTTTCATCGCAAGGGCAGTGAGGAATGCCGCTATTGCCGCGTCCGGCACGCCCCCGCCAAGAATCGCGTCAAGCGCCAGAGAAATTTCCTTATCTGACAGGTTTGTCCTTGCCGCCAACTTCCTCATCGCAGGCCGCAGGTCAGGCTGCCCGCTCATCTTTTCACCATTGAAATAAAGTTCTGAAACATCCTGCGCCCCTCGCCGGTGAGGACAGACTCGGGGTGGAACTGGACCCCCTCTATGAGGTATTGCTTGTGCCTGATGCCCATTATCTCGCCGTCGTCAATCGCTCTTGCGGTCACTTCGAGGCACGACGGGATAGAGTCTTGCTCTGCAACGAGTGAGTGGTAGCGGGTAGCCTTGAACGGGTTTGCGACGTTCTCAAAGAGCCCGTCCTGCGAATATTGTATCGGGCTTGTCTTGCCGTGCCTGACCTTCTTGGCGTTAACGACTTTGCCTCCAAAGGCATGCACTATTCCCTGGTGCCCCAGGCAGACGCCAAGTATCGGGATCTTGGGCCCTAGCTCCCTGATAATGTCGGTGCAGACGCCAAAGTACTTGCGGTTCGCGGGGTGCCCGGGGCCCGGAGAGATCACTATTGCGTCAGGGTTCATCTCCCTGACTTGCTCCAGAGTTATCTTGTCGTTTCTGACTACTGTTGGCTCGGTCTTTAATTCGCCCAGTATCTGGGCAATATTGTATACGAACGAGTCATAGTTGTCGATTACAAGGATTTTCATTCAAAAACCCTCACTTGAGAGTAGATAATCAGCTATAACGTGCCGGCTGGTGCCAAAAATGACCGCCTCTTTGCATTGCTCTCCACATTTTACATCCCTTTTCCGTATTTAAGTTTAGTGCATTGGCGCAGAAAAAATAGAGTCGAAAATTTAGGAATCTATATAATGCAAGGAAACCATTGGCAGCTTGCTCATATTTCGGGGGATTGATTTTGGTCAAAGTCTTCATAAACGGCTACGGAAACATTGGCCGGCGTCTTGCCAGCGCGCTATCAGTCGACAAGGAAATTCACTTCGTCGGCGTGGCGAAATACACCATAGACGACAAGGTCAAGGAAGCGCTTGACAACCGCTACAATGTGTTTGTGCCAAAGGACATGATCCCTGCCTTCAAGGACAAGGGCTACAGCGTGACGGGCTCTGTCGAAGAGGCGGTGAGGCAGAGCGATCTCGTGATAGATGCGGCTAAGGAGGGAGGCGGCTATGATAACAAAAAGAGCCTATACGAGCCGCTGAAAAAGCCGGCGATATTCCAGGGCGGCGAAGACAGGAACGGAGAGCATGCAGTTGCAGACATGATCCACAACTCGCGCGTGAACTATTCAAAAGCAGCGGGCAGAACCTACGTCATACAAGGCAGCTGCAACGTTTCAGGAATGGGCAGGGTGATGCAGCCGCTGATCGAAAAGTTTGGCAGTCGAATAAAGCGCTACGACGTCCAGCTCATAAGGAGGTGGGCAGACCTCGAGGACACCAAGGCGGTCAAGGACTCGATCGAGTGGGACCGGAACCCGCACCACCAAGACGACGTAAAGGACTTTATCCCAAACGCGAACCTTTACGTCGACGCTTTCAAGGTGCCGTCAAGGATGATGCACCTGCATCAAATGTTCGTTCGCTTTGACCGCGCGCCTACCAAGGACGAAATACTGGAGTGCTTCCGAAACGAGTTTGGAGTCGCGATAATCAGCTCTGCCAAGGGCACCGGGGACGTCAGAAAGAAGGCGTTTGAGCTAGGATTTGCGCACGGCGACACCAACATGGTGCACATACATCAGGACATACTTAGAGTGCAGGACGACACGGTCAAGATCGCGTATTCTGACGATCAGACAGGTATGGTAATACCGGAGAACCACCTGCTGCTGCAGTCAATGGTCTTCAAGCGCCCAAGGGAAGAGGCGCTCGAGAAGACCGATAGCCTCTTTCAGGTTCGCAAAAAGCGCAAGATGCTGGAAGAGGAGTTCAAGTAAGCGCACAGGACTTTATGATCCTGCGGTGTGCCCGATTGTAGGCCAACACCAGCAATCCAACTACAAACAGGCTTAGCGGGAGCTGGTAGTTTGACAGGAGCGTAGACGCTGCAACCCCGCGCAGTGCCAAAAGTTCTTGCAAGGTAAAAGCCAACTTTAGAGCAGCCCGCGCACATGCCCGAAACTATTCCCAAGGTTGAGTCGGAAAAAATGACATTTAGTTGTCCTTTACTCTCAGGTTCCTGAACATGTAAACGTTCATGCTGACGACGATGCCTACAAGAGCTGCAGTGACGTGGGACAGGATAAAGCCCGGGACTGCGTCAGCTGGTACTGGATAGTAGAAGTTGAGCGGCGACAGGAGCAGCAGCCCATCAAGGACATTGAATATAATCCAGAACGCGACAGCGGCAGCCAGCACCTTGTATGATCTGCTGGAGAATACCGTCAAGGCCACGCCGGCAGACGTCATTTTAAGCGAATAGTAGCTTGTACTCCTATTATTCCTTCAGGTGGCATGGAAGAATTCAAATAGTGTTTTGAGCCATACTAGACTGAATGGCACTGCTGCAAGCAAGGAAGGAATGCGCCCTCTGCGGCATCACCCTCCCTGTTGGAAGCGAGGTCAGCATCTGCAATGAGTGCATGAAGTGCGCGGACTGCTGTGTCGGCCTTGATAAGCTGAAAGAATAATCATTCTACCATTTTCAGCGTGTCAGTTGTAGTTACTATGCCAATCACGTTGCCCTTCTCGCTCACCAGTATGCACTTCGCAAACCTAACGAGTGGGATCAGAGCCTTGGCCGGTGTCGAGACGTCCACCAGCGGGGGAGGAGGGTCCATGACCTGGGAAACGTGCATGTTCCGCAGGTCCTTTTCGTCCTTTTCCACCATCACCTTTGCAAGGCTGTCCTCCGTCAGTATGCCGACGACCCGGGAAGACTCAAAGACCGGGATCTGGCTTATCGAGTTGTCGCGCATGACGTCTATCGCCCTGTGCAGCTTCTCGTCCCTCTGCACCGCTATCAGGTGCCGACTGCAAATGTCGCCGGCCTTCATGGATGTGCGTCCTTCGAGTGAGCTTAAAATTTCAAAGATCTTTCTTGCAGTTTCGTAGCTCGGCTTGCACCTGCCAGACTCAATCTGGTTTATCATCGACGTGCTGACGCCCGTCAGGCCGGCCAGCTTTCTCTGGGTTATCCCGAGCCTAATCCTAGCCTGCTTAATGTATTCGAGCCTCGGCAGCATGCGACGTCTAGATTCTCAGCTTCGGCACTTAAAAGCTTGGAGTGTCGCGTGAGATTTGATAACCTTACTTTGACAATGTTTTTGCATTTGAAAATAGGCAGATTTGAAGAGATGTTTTCGAAGGCTTGAGCTACGCGTACTTCGCTCAAAATTGATGGGAAGGCCTGAAGCACCTTTCTCGACGTCGAGCTTGCTCCACAAACAAAGATTCTCTACAGGCGATGGGTTCAGATTTTTATGGAACAATGCAAGGTCAAGGAGCCGTACAAGCTCCTCGAGCTCGGGACCGTACAGCAAATTGAAGATCGTATTATTTCATGGCTTGGGACCTTGAAGGGTTCAGGAAAGGCTACTGCAACCATGAAGACCGCTCTCGCTTGTGTAGTATTCTTCTATTCATGCAACCGCGTAAAAGTAGAGAATAAATACATAGGCCGCAGGCTCCCGAAGATGCTTGCTTTGCCGCACAGGAGTCCAACCAAAGCAGAACTTGGCGGCATAATTGAAGCTGCTAACCTTCGCGGCGAGGCCCTTGCGAATACCCTCGCTTCAACAGGCGTGAGAATCGGTGCAATTCCGGAGCTAAAGTTGCGACGCCGCAGGAAGGTGAAGCCGGAGGAGCTGGAACACCACGATTGCAGGTGCAAAGATCGCTCGCGGCCGCAAAGGTTCAATGGTTACTTGCTCAATGCCTACGATGGAGAGGAAGAACAGTATTTCGCCTTCATGTCTGAGGAATCAAGTAAGTGGCTTGACACTTACCACAAAATGAGGCAAAATGCCGGCGAAGTCACAGGTTCAAACAGGCCGTTATTCAGGGAGCTGTTTGACATCGAAAGGCCCGAGATAGTAAAGAATCCTTCGCTCTGCCACGACGTGAGCTGCAGTCCTTTTAGTCGCGCCTAGCCATTTCTGCAGGTGTTATGGCTATAGTCAGAAAGGACAGTTTGGTGCATCAAGGCGCGCACCGGAACGAATTGAATAACGTTCATGGCGACAGGACGTTTTTCAGCACTACGGCCACCAACTCCGGCGTCAATTTCCCGTTTAAGTAGCTAATGATTGGGAATCACTTGAACCCAGAAAAGTCTAATTACGACAGCAATGACCCGCGCTCGGTTCATACAGCACTAGCCGAATATCTGAAAATGCAGGATGCATTAACTCAGTTTATCAGTAGTAGGGTTGAACATGAAAACGGAGCACTAAAAGAACATGTCACGGAGATTCAGGACTTTAGTGAAAACTATGCAAAGTTGAACAGGATGGTATCTGAACTTATAAAGCAACAACCTTAGAAGGCGCCTAGAGGAGAGAGGATACTCCTCATGCATCCTCCAGCTCCCCTGTATTGATGCGCCAACGCAATTAGTTAAGGGCTACTACGCCGTTCTCTGACCTGTTGGTACATGCGTTAACTAAATAAAATATCTTGTGGTGGATTTATCTCTTCAAAATTCAGATAGGCTCTGCTGCTTCATTCCTTCCCGAACCACTTCCGGTAGTCCTATCATTTTTCTAAAGCCGTTTGCAGTGGCGGGACCAAAACGCGCATGATGTTTTTTTGCTGGCACGATACCCAATGATACCTTATCTCTTACCTTCTTGACAATGCTAGGCCATCTTTCCATTTTTTTGTCCCTGTCCTTCTGGATCTTGCAAAGTCCTTTTCGTGTATGCTTCCATTGCCAATGAAGCCGAATAAAAGAAATCGGTTGTTATTTCCGGCGGCGTTCGGATAACATCAAGCTGGCCCCAGGCTAGACAGATTTGATGCTCCATTAGCACGCTGCAGACTTCTGTAAACCACGATTCATGACTTACTTCTATAGCGTATCTGTACTTTTTCCATAGGTGAGGTAGAAGCCGCACTAGTTTCGGCAGCCGCATAAGCAGCGATAGCAACTTATTTTCAAGTGGCTACAGCATTTCAAAGAAATGCAGCAAGCCATCAAGGCCGCCGCCTACCCTGGTGCCATGGGTAACTATCTGCGGAAACTTGGCAGAGAATCTAAAGTTGTCAGGTGTTGTATTCCTCCAGCCTACCGTCGTATATCGATTGGGTATCCGGTAAAAGCCGCTGTCAATTTCGACATAATCAGACTTTACTGTAGTACTGAAGCTGGTTCCTTCCTTCAAGTCCCTTTGGGTAAAAGTGACCATCCCATGCGCTGTAGCTCCAGCCGGAGCATCCAATGTAGACTTGCAACTGACCAACCTAATTTGGAGAATCAGGTATATATTGTCAACATGAATGAGAAGAGCATGATACAACCAAGTCCATTGGACACTGTCAATAGTCTGACTGCAGCCATTAATCAAGGAGATCTCGATGCAGCTTTGAACCTTTACGAACCCGATGCCGTCCTAGTAGCCCAGCCTGGACAAATCGCCCGTGGTCGCGCTGGTATCCGTGAAGCACTGGCAGGATTCGTTTCATTAAAGCCCACACTTCGCGGACAAGCCCAACAAATAGTAGACGCTGGCGACATTGTCCTCTATTGTTCTAGGTGGACATTGACGGGTACATCTCCTGACGGTGGAAAAGTAGAGATGGCAGGAGTCTCTTCAGACATACTACGGAGGCAGTACGATGGCCGGTGGCTCATTGTAATTGACAATCCTTGGGGAACAAGCATATTGAGCTGATATATTAAAGACCCACCCTATGTTGTATGTTATTATTTACGCATGTGGATAAACAACATTTTTGTCTAAAGCTTTTATTATCATCCCGTCTTTATCAAATAATACCATTATGCTAAAATGATTGTTTTGTTAAAAATGAACTACCAGAAAGGTGAAAAAGGTATTTCGAAAAGTGCATGCGCCCGAAAACTTGGGCTAGAATGTAATACAACCTATTTACCGAGCATTCTCATCAAGGCAGTTTTAACTTTGTTTACACCTGGGATCGTAAAGTCCCTTGCAATTACAACTGGGCAATTAAGGCGCTCTATCAATGACGCATATTGCTGATTATTAAATACACTGAATTTTCCTATGCTGGCTCCAGTGACTACAATGTCTGGCTGGGATGCGTTGACTGCGGCCAGGATGAGACGAGCGGACTCATCTGCGTTTCTTTGACTTTCTTCAGTCAAAATAACCCTGTTAAAGTCAACACCTATACTACCTAGAAATTCTTCTTTTTCCA
>DATEUD010000113.1:0-8558 GCA_035283265.1 Nitrososphaera sp. | reverse complement strand
TAGAAAGGCGCAAGTATATATTTGTCAGTCGAGGAGCTTGAGAATTTTGGCTATTACTTTGTCGTGCTGCGCTTTTTTTTCAATCGAAACTAAAATGAGGTGCTCGCCGTACGGGAACGATGCTATCTTAATCTTTTCGCGCTCTGAGATGGCGTAAATGGTCTTGCCAAACTCCTCGTCAAACTCTGACCGCATGGCGTTCCTGAGTGCAAGTTCAAGGTAGAGCTTGCGCCTGTCCTCCCTCGGCTCAAGGGGCTTGATCCCCTTCCTCATGCCGCCGGCCACCAGCGTGCCCATTTTGTCTATCGCCCCGGCAAACCTGATGTTCCTGTCTGATGCAAAAATTCTGTCGCACAGCTTTTCAAGATCGCTTGAAGGCAACGCCCATTATGATATAAGAGTGGGTTATATGTTTTAAATAGCGTTTTCCTGCATACTGCTTTCCAAATGTCTGACCCTGCGATCAGAGAGCTGGACTGGTACCTGCGCGATCATTTGTTCAGGCATTCAAACGCCGGCAAGACCAAGTTCAGGAGAGAGTCGCTGCCAAGCGAGATAGCTACCCTTTATCTAAGGTATCAAAATGCCGATCCGCAGCAACTGTCCGAAACAATGACACTTGTCATCGCGGGCCTGGCTGCAAAAAAAGTCCTGGAGGAGGGCGGCAACGAGCTAAAGATGCCTGGAAAATTGTCCCGCTTACAGTGCACAAAATGCTTTTACATCAACTACCTGGCAGGGTCAGAGCCGAGGGTGTGCCTACGCTGCCAGCACGGAGAGCTTCACGACTTCCCGAAGAAGAAAGCTTGATATGAAATGCAGCAAGGATTGTTAGTGGTGCAGCTGCAGAGCAGAAAAAAGTGGACTGTAAACGGCACGTCCCGGATCAAGCCGGCAAAGGAGACCCTGGAGAAGGTCATTCCAATATCCAAGAGAATCGGCGTGACCCGGCTTGCCGACATTACCGACATGGACGTGCTCCGCATTCCCAACTACTCTGCAGTGATGCCCGGCACCGAGGACTATATCTGGGTCTATAGCGGTAAGGGCCCGACGAAAGAGCACGCAATGGCAAGCGCCCTCATGGAGAGCATCGAGCGCTATTCGTCGTTGCCGTCAGGCGGACCGCGAAAATTCGTCAGGTCAAGCTACGCCGATCTGTCCAAGTTGCATCAAGTGCTGCATCCAGACGAGATAGTCGAGCCGTCGCGGTTTGAGTACCGCGACGACATGCTGATGGACTGGCTCCCAGGCCACGACCTCACTAGCGGCGAGGAAGTGATGGTCCCTGCCTCCATCGCGCTATTCCGGTACACGCCGCCGCCGCCTGCCGTCAACCCGTTTGCATACTTCCACACAAACGGCCTTGCTTCAGGCAACGTGATTGAAGAGGCGGTGTGTCACTCGCTTTGCGAAGTGATCGAGCGGGACGCCATGAGCCTTGCAGAGCTGCGGGCAAGCGCAATCCCCTTCCACGTTTTGCGCACAATAGGTCATTCGCTGAACGGGGCTGGCCTGCGCGTGCAGCCGATCCCGGCAGAGAAATTCGTCGATGATCCCAGCGTATTCCCGGACGTCGACATTTCGGGAATCGAGTTTGAGCCCGTCAAGCACCTTGCTGACAAATTTGAGCGCGCTGGCATTTCGCTCACTTTAAAGGACATCACTTCCGACACCGGCATTCCCACTTTCAATGCGAGCAGCGTCGAGTGGGTGACGCACGACTACGGCTACCTTGCAGAGGGGCACGGCACGCACCCGGACGCGAGGCTAGCGCTGCTCCGTGCCATAACCGAAGTGTCGCAGACAAGGGCCGCCAACATCCAGGGTGCGCGCGACGACCTGCGCAAGATAAAGTACGGCGAGCAGAACACCGACGACCGGCGCGCCTGGCAGTTTATGCAGTCGACGAAAAAGATCAAATTTGCGCAGGTGCAGACGTACTTTAACGAAGACATCCTCGACGACATCCGGCTGATCCTGTCCAGGCTCAGGAGCGTGGGGCTTGCTCAGGCGATAATTGTCGACCTCACAAATCCGGATATTGGAATCCCGGTGGTGAGAGCTATAGTGCCGGGGCTCGAGACCTTCAAGATAACAAAGTCGGTGATGGGCATGCGCGCAAGAGCGTGTTATAGACAATGGACAAGCCGGTAATATTCCTCGGGCCGTCGCTGAACCACGAAAAGGCAAGGAACGTTTTCGACGCAGATTACAGGCCGCCGGCAAAAAAAGGGGACTTTTTGCGGCTCGCTGCCGATCCTGCCGTCAGGATGGTGGGATTTGTCGACGGCGTATTTTTGCAGGACTACCCGCCGACCCCGATTGAAGTGTACCAGCTGGCAAGAAAAGACGGCGTCCTTCTGGCAGGCGCGGCGAGCCTCGGCGCGCTGCGGGCGGTGGAGCTTGAAAAGTTTGGCATGGTGGGTATCGGCAAGATATTCCAGCTGTACAAGACCGGCAGGGTGGACGCGGACGACGAAGTTGCAGTTACGTTTGCGCCTGAAGGCGACTACAGGCTCCAGTCGGAGGCCATGATAGACATACGCTACAACCTTTTCCTTGCGCGCAAAAAGGGAGCCATCAACAAAAAGGTGAAAATCGCGCTGGCAAGGGTTGCAAAAGAGTTCTATTTCCCACACCGCAACTATGGGCACATCATCGAGGAGGCAAAGAACAGACATCCTGCGCTTGCCGGCGAGATCGACTCTTTTGGCAGCTACATTGCGTCGAACAGGAAGAGCCTCAAGGAAATTGACGCGATAAGGCTTGTGCAATACCTCAAGGAGCGTTTTGAAAGTCAGGCATAGACGGCGTTCGCAACGCCGTTCCTTTTGCCAGCTGAACTAGTAGGGACTCCAATCAGGCTTAATTGCAAATCTTTTGCCCTCAATGTCGTGCCACCAAGAAAATAATTGGTTTCAACACATCCCTTCTTTGCGCACCCTAAGACTCTATAGTCGCATTTACCTGGCTGACCAGGCTTGCTATGCTAACCGGCTTTCTGATAAACGCCCTGACGTCTATAATTGGGAAGATCTTCCTGAACTCTTCGTAATAGATCTCAAACGCGGTCAGGAAGCAGACCCTGACGCTGCCATCCTTTTTCCTCAATTCCCTGTACAGGTCAAAGCCGTTTATCTTGGGCATCCTGATATCGATTATCATCAGGTTGTAACTGCCCGGCGCAAAGCTTGTAAGAGCCGCCTGCGGGTCGTTAAAGACGTCGACTGCAAAGCCGTGGTACTCCAGCCCCCTCTTCAGGAGGGTGGTGATGTCGGGCTCGTCGTCGACTACGGCGATCCTCTTCATGACACATGAAATTTTCATGGAACTATTTTAATACGATGGTTTTATTTTTCCAGACCGCAGCTATATTCTTAAATCATCTCTTGATTGCTGTAAATGCATGAAGATCTACACCAGGGCGGGCGACAAGGGCGAGACCGGCCTCATCGGCGGCATGCGGGTGAGCAAGGCCGACCCTAGGATAGTCGCCTACGGCGCGGTCGACGAGCTGAACTCTAGCATCGGCCTTGCCATTTCGTTCTTGCGGCAAAAAAAGCAGTTTTCAGATCTTGCCGCCGTCCTGGTGCAGGTGCAGAACGACCTGTTTGTCGTCGGCTCTGACCTGGCAGACCCTTCATTTCCAAAGGCGGGGAAGACGCCACGCGTCGGCGAAAAAATGGCGTCAGCCTTGGAGCCCGTAATAGACAAGTTTGAATCAGAGCTCGAACCGATCACGTTTTTCATCCTGCCGGGCGGGAGCGTCGAGGCGTCCCTCCTGCACCAGGCGAGGGGGGTGGCCCGCCGCGCCGAAACGGCCGTCGTTTCGGTTTCAAAGGACCAGCCTGTCAACCCTGCCATAGTCGTCTACCTCAACAGGCTGTCGGACATGCTTTTTGTGGCCGCGCGGCTTGCCAACAGTAGGCTGGGCGTGCCGGACGTCGCTTGGTGCAAGTAATCGGCAATAGTCGGGCAGCAATCGCAAAATACCAACATTAAAATGCCAAAAATGCAGCTGCCTGATCGCAGGCCTTGGGCCAGATTTACAACGTGTTGATAATACTGGCCATCACGTTGCTGATGGCCTTGGTAACAGCAGTGATAGCGTACTTTGCCGATTTGGTACCGTCGGCTATTGACGGGACGCAAATTGCGTCAAACATGTCCGTTGGCGCGAGGCAGACTGGCACTCGCTAGCTATTTAGTTGGGTGCCCCGCTTTCTTCATTAAATGTCTAGCAAAAAAGACGGGGTCAGCTGCCCTTACTGCGCATCCAAGTTCAAGGACAATGAAGAGCTTTCAAAGCACATTGACAGGATACATCACGGCTCCGGGCTGCTTGAAGGCGACTCGAGGAAATGGTAGGCGACCTGTCTCCTTTTTTTCATTCTGTTCTGCAACTAAAATCAGTCAGGCGCGCAGGCTGGGTTTCAAAGGTCAAAATTAAAGACGGCGAGTCAGTCGCGGACCACACTTTTTCAATGTGCGCGATGGCGATGCTCCTGTCAGACATGCTCGGCCTTGACACGCAAAGGGCGATGAAGATGGTAATCCTGCACGACCTTGCCGAGTCAACAGTGGGCGACTACACGCCCGGCGACGTCACGTCAAGGCAAAAACTCGCGCAGGAAAAAAAAGCTATGAAGCCGATCCTATCAGGCCTGCCTAAAAGAACAAGATTACAGTACGAAAAGATCTGGCTTGAATATCTGCAGAACAAGACCAGTGTTGCAAAGTTTGTGCATAGGATAGACAAGCTGGAATTGGCGCTGCAAGCCAATCAATACGCAAAGCAAGGCTATGCCCGCAATTTGCTTGCGCCATTCTTCGAATCTGCAAAAACAGCTGTAGGCGACGGAGACATTGTCAGCGAAATCCTAAACTCTTTAAGGCCGGCTTCGGCTAGAAAATAGCAATGCAGTATTTTATGGCTCTCAAGATGGGCGAAAAGAGGGTCAAGGTGGCGCAGGAACTCTTGACGCGCTATACGGGCCACGCCATGCCGGCGCTTGCCCTGAAGGACAACAAGGACAACAAGTGGGAGCCCGTGGGAGAAGAGATACTTTACGCCGTTGTCAGAGAAGACGCCGGCTACATGATCGCCTTTTGCGACAGAAATGGCATTGCAAAATCAATTGCGCAATGGTTTACAGAAGACACGAAAAACGAGATCGTGGCAAAAATAAAGGCCGAGCACAACATGCAGGAATATCTCGGCAAGCTGTCGCTCCCGATATAGCTCATATCCCAATATCCATTCAACGATATAATGATCAATATCATGACGCCGGCTATAATTCCAATAGTCTGGAGCACCACCATTTTCTGCTTTATGAAAATAATGAATGCAATGGCTGCAATTGCCGAATGGCGATCCATCCAAAGACATAGAATAGTACAAGACCGCCGGCTGCAGCGACTGCGATTCTGCCAAGCTTGTGCGTGTCCGTACCATATCTCAAGCTATCGAGGATATAACTGTCGCAAGGATTATTACCGAAGTAGGGCTTACCAGCATAACCTTGGCAGACAGGTTCGAGCAGGAAATCGAGGTGAGAGGACACCTAATCGACTCTATGATACTGACGAGAATATTCGACAGCATCATGGACCTGCAGGGCGACTTCCAGGTGCTCGAGTTTACAGTCGGCAAGAAAAAGGGCGACCCGAGCTATGCGAGGCTGCTGGTAATGGGCAAGAGCAGGGAGCACCTTGAGAGCATCCTCGAGCAGGTCTTCCGCGAAGGCGCCCAGCCCGTGTTGGTGCAGGAAGCAAAGCTCGAGCCCGCGCCCAAAGACATGGTGATGCCTGACGACTTTTACAGCACAACTAACAACATCACGCAGGTCTACCACGGCGGGCACTGGATAGAAGTGCAGAACATGATGATGGACAAGTGCATCGTGGTGGACACCCGGCGCAGGACCGCGGAATGCAGGATGGTGCGCGACATCGTCAAGGGCGACATGGTAGTCGTTGGCGAGCGGGGGGTAAAGATAATTCCGCTAGAGCGCCCACGCGAAGGCGTCGACATTTTCCAGTTCATGGGCAGCGCGAGCTCTAGCGAGCGACCCACGCAGCACATCGCCCGCAAGGTAGCAAGCGACATTTACAGCACGAAAAAAGATGGCGGTAAGATAGTCATAGTATCGGGGCCGGTGCTGGTGCACTCGGGAGCGGCAGAAGCCCTTGCGTCATTGATCAGGATGGGATACATCGACGGCATGCTGGCGGGCAACGCGCTTGCGGTGCACGACGTTGAAAACGCGCTGTTTGGGACTTCGCTTGGCATGCGGGTCAAGGACGGCACGCTTGCAGTCAGGGGCCACAGAAATCACATGGAGGCAATAAACGAGGTCTTCAAGGCCGGCGGGCTCAAGGCAATGGTGGAAAAAAAGATCCTGAAAAGTGGCGTGATGTACGAGTGCATAAAGAACAACGTGCCCTATGTGCTTGCCGGCTCTATACGCGACGACGGGCCGCTGCCTGACGTAATCACCGATGTCGTCGAGGCCCAGCGCTTGTACAAGCAGGTCATCAAGGGAGCCAGGATGGTGCTGATGTTCTCGACGATGCTCCATTCCATCGCGGTAGGCAACATGCTGCCCGCTTCTGTCAAGGTAGTCGCAGTAGACATCAGCCAGCCGGTGGTTACAAAGCTCATCGATAGGGGCACTGCGCAGGCGATAGGCATCGTAACAGACGTCGGGGCGTTCCTGCCTATTTTGGTAGATCACCTGAAGCAGATCGCAGGCAAGAAGTAGCCATAGTCTATATAGACTTGGTCAACAAACCCTAAATCTTTGCGCTTCTATGTATCACATGAGGCAGTGGAGAAAAATATCATTGTTTAGCATTTCGGACAGACTGGCAAGGCAGAAAGGATCAGGTGCACACGTCATAGCGGGTCTGATAATCCTGATAATAGGGGTAGCTTTCGGTCTATCGGTAGAAAGCGATGCCGTAGTGGTTGCGGCAATCGTCATCGTCGGCGTCAGCCAGCAGCAAGGGCAACGGCTAAAATAAGCGGGTTGTGCAGATAGCGCATGGCAGACTACAAGAAGCAGCTGACGCCGGATCAGTACGAAGTGTGCTGGAACAAGGGCACCGAGCCCCCGTTCTCTGGCAAGTACAACAAGACCAAAGACAAGGGCACCTACAAGTGCGTCTGCTGCGGCAGCAGCCTGTTCAGCTCTGACACGAAATTCGACTCGGGCACCGGCTGGCCCAGCTTTTGGACTCCCATCAAGGAAGGCAACGTGAAAGAAGAGGTGGACTCAAGCTATGGCACGATAAGGACCGAGGTCATCTGTGGAAAATGCGGCGCGCACCTCGGGCACGTGTTTGACGACGGCCCAAACCCGACAGGGTTGCGCTACTGCATCAACTCCCTTTCACTTTCGCTTGCAAAGGGTGCGGCCGATGAGCGATGAATGGTCGCAGTGGCTGGAATTTGACAGGGCAAATATTGAAACAGCGCCCGAGTCGCCCGGCGTCTGCGTGATGCACGCAAGCATGAAGGTACTGTACATCGGCGGGAGCCAGAACGTGCGGCAGGAGTTGCTCGGTAGGCTGTCAGATCCCTGCACCGGCAAGGCCAAGCGCTTCCGCTACATGACGACGCCGTCTTTTGAAAGCGTAAAGGGACAGATGCTCAAAGAATATGTCGAAAAGCACAGCGGCCAGCTGCCCCTGTGCATGGGACAGCAAAATGCGCTGTAACGGCGATCAAGAAATTTCAAGCAGAGGCTCATTCGACAATCCATCTTTAGCATGAATGAACGTGCACTGGCGATATGCACAATTCAATTCTCTCAACAGGCCTGGTAGCAATGCTTATGCTAGCCATGCTGTCAGCTCTTGATTTTGTAGGAGCACGAGACCGAAGATCACGACCACGCCGACCAGGCAGCGGAAACCGCTGCGGCAGGACCCTCTGTCGACGCTGCGGGCCTTGCAGTGGGACAGGTCACCGAAGGGCTCTCTCCCCCGACCGCTATGGCCTTCTTGGCCGAAGACACCATACTCGTGTTTGGAAAGGATAACTGCACGGTCAGGATCGTTGAAGACTGCGAAGATGCCGACAACGATGATCGCAATAGGCGCGGCCAGGGCAACGATGATCACAACCGCGGCCAGGGAAGAAGTGACAGTGACGATGACTAGAAGTCATCTCATAAACACCTCCTAAGCAAGATCATCATGCATCCAAGCTGTACAAAACCGAAAAAGTTGTCTGCATAATAGTCATGGCGCACCAGGATGTGTCGGAAATTCTGGAGCCACGCAAACAGGCGCTCAACCTTCCACCTCCTTCTGTATCGACGTAATGGCCGGTTATCCTGCGTCCTGGATGCCTGCCTGTTGGACCTGTGCGGCGCTATCAATTCTACACCATAGTTGATAACCAGTCTGGCGTCAAGCGGATCGCTGTCGTATGCCCTGTCCCCTACAAGGCGTTCCGGTTTTTCATCAGCGACAAGACACTTGGCGACAGTCTGTTCAGCAAGGGTGACTTCATGCGGCGAAGCAGACGCAATGTTAATGGCGAT
>DATEUD010000112.1:0-3255 GCA_035283265.1 Nitrososphaera sp. | reverse complement strand
AATCCCATGCTAGAACGTCCGCCGCATATGCGATCGACGGCCAATTGTAGGGTAGGAAAAATGACGTGGAAGGGAAGCCAGCAGCCTCAATCGGGCGACTTACAGTAAGGATCAGGAAGTGGACACTGCAAGTAATGCCTGCTAAAAGGATCATGAATGCAAGCGCAGTAAGACTGTACGCTCTATTCTGCGGAGAGGCATACGCGTGAACTGCAACCATGACTATGACTGCCAGTGGTGCCATCACGACGATAACCAGTTCTAATATTGTGAAGTAAGGATCACCGATCGGTTCCAGTGGCGACTTTAGAGAAAGGAAACCAAAAGCCAAGGTAGTCACGTACGCTATCAGGAGGGCGAATACAGCCAAAGCAGCAACCCTTCCCAACTTTCGATGGGTTCTAGTGAATCCTTCTTCGTGCATTCTTGAACTCCTTGCAGCGGCTATATTACTCGCGTCCCGCTTAAGTACAAATCGCTTTAGGGAGCGGTGCATCACAGTGTCTGTTTGATAATGGGTCTGGGACATTCTCACTTCTTGATGTTAGCGATTGATTCATCAATTGCTGACTAACAAAAACGTCAAAATCGCTTATTATCGACGAGATTTCCATGATGGTTCTTTGTGTTGCCCTCGATGCACGATTAACTTCGTGAAGTGCACACCATACAGGCATTTCTTTCCCACTTCTCTTTTTATAGAAGGCTCTTCTATCTTCATAAGACATGATATATCCAAACGTAAGGAGATATGGCATCGTAACTTCCTCGTTCATAACAGCTGTACTCTTTGTATCAATGATAGCAATGCCAAGTGCAGCCGCGGCCAAGAAAACAGTACTTTTCAACGATCCGCAGAACGATTGTCTTTTGAGCCAAGACCCTTCTGACATTGGAACTAGCTGCGCAGATCAGAACTTGGATATCAAAGAAGTAGGTGTTACAGACAAGGGAGAAGCCTTTCTGACTGTTTATGGCAAATCCGGTGCGACGTTATCAACGGTGGCAGGTCAAGTAGTATACTATGCTTTTGCCATTGATGGCGGTTTCGGCAATGGCGGTAATACCTACTTCATCACTTCGCACTTTGAGGTGGAAGATTCGACAGAAACGGGAAATGATCAGAAGTTCCATGCACACAAACTAGTCGATGCGTTCAGTTCTTCAGATTGTCCGAACGGATACGGCATCGAACTGGTATTGAATGATGATGGAAACGCCAAAGTATCGTCAAGTATGGTAACACTAGAGGGGGCCAGCGGCACGACTGTAAATGGAGCGGGCAGCGGAATATTGGGACTGCAAATCAATGGCGACCACGTTTGTTATGTGTCGGACGTAGACTTTGGCGACTCGACACCAAACCCGTAAGCCTTCCCTTCTTCATTTATCTATTCATGATAACCAGGGCCTACTCGCCTTGGTATCGCAGAACTGGGCTTTCGGCCTGAATGGTCGCTTTCGCCGTGCAGTGAGCTCAGGACCTGCTTTATGTCTTAAACGGCTTTTATTTTTCAGAGCCATGCATTCTAGTTACTATTTGGTCTGACACACTCAGAGTAATTCGGTGTTATTCCATAAACAAATATTATGACCAGGCTTGCAGTCAAAAGAAAAAACATGGGCCCAGAGGGACTCGAACCCTCGACCAACTGCTTCGCAGGCAGCCATTCTATCCAAGCTGAACTATGGGCCCAGCATAACGACATTTTGCAGACCTTAATTAAAAGGTAGACATTAGCCTGCAGCCCTTATCGCGGCATCGGCATTGGCACTGTCTGCAAGCGACTTGGACAGCATTGACGAAGACTCGTCGTATTCGCTCTGGTCGCCGGTAACAAGGTAGTTGCGGAAGTGTTCGTTGCTCTGCTTTTCCGAGGCGATCGCGCTGACAAGGTAGCCGTGCGCCTCTTTGTAGCGCTCAGGTGTGTCAAGGGCCTCAGCCCTGTCTATCATCTCTTCGTATCTTGGCAGGTACTGGTCAACGACTGCAATCATTGTGCTGTTGTCGTACTCTTTTGCCACCCACTTGCCCTCCTCTGCCTGGTACTGCTGGGTGAGCGTGTTAACGTCGACGACTATTTTTTCAAAGGAGTTCTTGTACTCGTTGTTCCTTGCCACCTCTACCTGCAAAAAGACCATGAACGCAACCAGCGCGGCGATTGCCGCTATGCCGCCAATGGTGATCATGCGACTGGCCTGCTTTCTCCGCATCTATTTTGCAGGTGGCGTCAAGGAACAAAATAAATCTACTGCATTTCCGTAAGCGACCTTCAGTCGGTCTCACCGCTGGGAGTGGCTATCATCTTGATGAACTCTCTCGGTTCCTTCCCACGGATATAGTCAAGCGTATGCCGGCCGCAAAACACCACCGTGGTTTCATCGTCGTCCTACTTCTTTATGCATCCGAAGGGCAGGTTGGTATACGTCATTTGCTCTGCTCTCGTGCCATTTAATTCAACGGTTGTAAATACATCTCATATGATTTTGCAACCTTAATGAAGGATAAGTGCAAGGCCTGCCCATAAAGACAATGAAGAACAAGCGTGCAACCAAGAAATCTGAAAAGCATAAGATTCGCAAAAGGAGGAGAAACAAGCCCAATGTCCCTCCGAACAAGCCCGGCCACAAGAGACGGTCGAGAACCGAATAATAGAGCTGAGCGGTAAATTTACTTTACAAACAAGTATTATATTGTGTCCGGGGAAATTGAGGCAAGATTGGCCGAGGAGCAGGCAGAGCCGGACACAAAAAAGTCGATAGCCCAGCCGCCGCTGAACCTCCTTTTCAACCCCTCGCTCCTTGTAAGAAAGGACGTCTGGAAGATCGACGTTGCGCTCTTGCTCGAAATGTTCCTGCGCCTCATCAACGCGACCGGCAACAAGGACTTGCGCATCTGCGGAATCGCGGCATTGTCGTCATCCATGATATACCGGCTCAAGGTGGAAAGCATCTTTGCGCTTGAAAAAATCGCGATGCAGAGGAAGGGGATCGACGACCCAAACATCCAGCAGCCGATACTACAGCTAAACCCGGTCGAGTTTCCATTCAGGATCGAATCCACGTACCCTGTTTCAGTCGAGGACTTGCTTCACATGCTGGAGAACATGATATTAGAGCTTGCAAATCCTCGGCCGAGGAAGAAGGAGCTGGAGCTAGAGCCAGTCCAGGGCTTTGACTTTGACCAGTACCTGGTAAAATTCGAGCAGATAATCCAGCGCTACGAGGACATGATCCTTGACATTGTGAGCGCAG
>DATEUD010000111.1:0-3561 GCA_035283265.1 Nitrososphaera sp. | reverse complement strand
ACTGTAGGACACAGCCCAATTGCTGCGAAGATAAAACAACTCTATGCCATTGCCAAATCAAAGGTTATACCGGTGACGTTTGGCGATGTAGTGCACGTGCAAGGCGACAAATATTCAATCCTGTCGGGCGACGCACTAATGACTATTTTGGCAAGGGCACTGCGGCCTTCAAGGGTAGTCTTTGCAACCAATGTCGATGGAATCTATAGGAACATGGATAGCAAGGAACTCGTAAGCGAAATAAAAGTGACAGGCAAGCAATCGTTCGACATCTCAAAAGCATCAGGTGCAGATGTGACAGGTGGTATGCAGAGAAAGGTAACAGAAGCATTTAAGATTGCATCATACGGAATGGACGTATTGATGGTAAACGGGCTCGTGCCGGATCGCATTGCAGAGGCCATAAGTGGCAGGTTAAGAGTAGGCACCGTTGTAAAGGGGGGCGGGAGATAGTTTGCCCGACGCGTCTGACGTGCCCTCTGACATTGAGATTATCAAACAGCGCAAAAAGGACGGCATAGACATACCACTCCAAAAGAACGTACAGGCAAAGACAACTTCGACGTACCTGGAATATGTGAAGCTGGTGCACAACGCGCTGCCCGAGCTCGACTATGACGACATTGACACGTCGACAAAGTTCCTCGGCAAAAAATTCTCGGCGCCGATAATAATCGACTCGATGACTGGCGGCACCGACGAAGCCACCGTCATCAACGGCAGGCTGGGCGAGCTAGCAGAAAAGTACGGCTTTGGCATGGGTCTTGGGAGCCAGAGGGCCGGCCTCAAGAGCGAAGAGCTCGCGGCCACCTATTCTATAGCTAGGAAGAATGCACCAAACGCGTTCCTGATAGCAAACATTGGCGGCGCGCAGCTCGCCAAGGGGCTTACGATAGACGAAGCAAGAAAGATCGTGAAAATGATCAATGCAAATGCGCTGGTGGTGCACCTGAACCCATTGCAGGAGCTCGTGCAGCCAGAGGGCGAGCCGCGCTACAGGGAGGTCCTTGGCAAGATTTCAGACCTTGCAAAGACAATTGACGTGCCGGTGATTGTCAAGGAAGTTGGAGCCGGCATTTCAAAAGAAGTTGCGATAAAATTAGAGATGGCAGGCGTTGCCGCAATCAACGTCGCCGGCGCCGGCGGCACGAGCTGGGCCGGGGTTGAAAAGCTGAGGGCTGAGGCCATGAAGGACGACCTCAAACGCCACCTCGGCGAGATGTTCTGGGATTGGGGCATCCCGACTGCTGCCAGCCTTATAGAGGTCCGACGGGCGGTTAAACTGGCGCTCATTGCATCAGGCGGCCTGCGCAACGGCCTTGAAGTTGCAAAATGCGTCGCGCTTGGAGCCAGCATGGCTGCAATGGCGTATCCGTTCCTCCGCGCGGCTGCGCAATCGCCTGAAAGCCTGTTTGCATTTGCCGACACTATCCTTGCAGAGCTCAAGACCACGATGTTTCTTGTGGGTGCCAAGAACACCAGCGCGCTAGCCAGCTCAAGATATATATTGACAGGAGCGCTAGCACAGGAGGTTAGTAGCCGTACATGAAGGCAAGCAGCATCAAAAGCGAGCTGGAATCATATGCTTCTACCGTAAACGAATTCATCCTCAGCTCCATTGACGGCAAGCCAAAGGAGCTCTACCAGGCGTCGTCGCACCTGATGCGCACAGGAGGCAAGCGCCTGAGGCCTTTCATGGTTATCAAGAGCTGCGAAATGCTTGGCGGCACCGTCAAGCGCGCGCTGCCGGCGGCAGCTGCAGTAGAGCTAGTGCACAACTTTACCCTTGTGCATGACGACATCATGGACAACGACGAAATGCGGCACGGCAACGCCACCGTTCATCGATATTATGGCATGCCGCTTGCAATACTTGCCGGCGACATTCTGTTTTCAAAGTCGTTCCAGCTTATCACGTTTAATGGCAGGAAGACCGGAATTCCCGACCGCGACATCACCAACATGGTGGCGCAACTTTCGAGGGCGTGCACTGAAATATGCGAGGGCCAGGCCACTGATATTGGATTTGCGTCAAGCAGCAAATTCCCAAAAGATGACGATTATATCAAAATGATACGCAAAAAGACCGCCGCGCTCTTCGAAGTGTCGTGCGCGCTGGGCGCGCTTTCTGCTCCAAATCATACTGAACGGGATGTCGAAAACCTCTCGTCATTTGGCAGGAACATTGGCATTGCGTTCCAGCTCGTCGATGACTTGATAGGCGTGGTGGGCGACCCCAAGCTGACCGGCAAGGCAGCCGGCAACGACATCAGGGAAGGCAAAAAGACGTACCCGATACTGCTTGCACTGAATTCACTGAATAATCCCAAGGACAAGGAAAAGAAGGACAAGATTTTGAAGGTCTTTGGTGCGGGAGACAGGGTCTCAAGCGCAGACATCAAGGAGGCAGTCAAGGTCATCTCTGACATTGGAATAGAGCAAGATGTAAGAAACGCCGCAAGAAAGCACATGAACGACGCGCTAAAGGCAATAGAAGGTTACGGAGACTCTGACGCCAGAAGGTCGCTTCAGTTTTCAGCAGATTTTGTAGTTGGCAGGAGTCTGTAACAAGTGCCAGTTGACGCGGACACTGGGAAGTTTATCAAAGTCGTCGCGCTCAAAAACTCTGTTGAGCACGACGGCAGGGCGCAGGCTGACGTCGTAGTCGCCAAGGTTGCCGGCTCAAAGCCGGAGCTCCGCGGGCAGATAAAGGCGCTGATACCAGAGATCAGGGCAGTGGTGCATAAAATAAACGCGATGGCGCTGGCAGAGCAAAAGTCGCTTCTGGAGGAGCTCGCGCCGGGAGAAGCGGCCGCCAAGAAATCGGCAGTGGAGCAACAGCTGCAGTTGCCTCCGCTCGAAGGTGCCGTGCATGGCAAAGTTGTCACCCGGTTCCCGCCGGAGCCAAACGGCTACCCGCACATCGGGCACGCAAAGGCGGCGATAATTGACGAAGAGTACGCCCGCATGTACGGCGGCAAGCTGATTTTGCGCTTTGACGACACGAACCCGCTCAAGGAGAAGCTGGAATACTACGACGCCATCGCTGAAGGCCTGCAGTGGCTTGGAGTCAAGCCGGACATTGTCAAGAACACTTCAGATGACATTGAACTCTTGCAAAGCTACGGCAGAAAATTGATCGAGCTGGACCGCGCGTACGTGTGCACCTGCAGCCAAGATAAGATACATGACCTGCGGGCAAAGGGGCTCCCATGCGAGTGCAGGCGGGATCACGCTACTGCTCTTGAAAGAGTCGGGAAAATGTTTGGCGGCTCGTACAGCCAGAGCGAAGCCATCGTGCGGTTCAAGGGTGACATGGCCGACCAGAACACCGCAATACGCGACCCTGCACTGTTCCGAATAGTAGAAGGCGACCACCCAAAACTTGGCAGCAAAATTCGCGTGTGGCCGACGTACGACTTTGCGGCGCCGATAGAGGACAGCATCGACGGCGTGACGCACGCGATGAGGACAAAAGAATACGAGCTCCGCAACGCGCTTTACTTTGCGATACTTGAAAGGCTGGAACTCAGAAAGCCGCATCTCAGCGAGTTTTCAAGG
>DATEUD010000110.1:0-18658 GCA_035283265.1 Nitrososphaera sp. | reverse complement strand
CCGCAGAACGTCCATTTTGCCGCAACAAGGCAGGCGGCGCTTGGCAAGGATCTTGCAGACAGGCTGAAGGAGCTGGAGGGGGAGACAGGCGTGCTGCAAGTTGGGCAGGAAATAAACAGGATTTTTGTTAGGGACAGCGTCGCTAAGCAGGGCGTCATAGTGTCGGGCATAAAGGAGGCGCTGTCAAAGCACGGCGACCTGATCAAGTCCCACATGGAGGCAAACCAGCTCAACTACGCGGAGGACAAGTTCCTCGCGCTTGAAGCGTCGGCCTTCCAGTCAGGAGTTTTCGTGTACATTCCAAAGAATGTCGCGCTTGAAGACCCGATCAGGATAGTCAGCTCGCTTGCAGACGACGGCACCTCACTGATATCGAGAAACATCGTAATCGCAGACACGGGATCAAAGGCAACGGTCGTGCAGGAGCTCTATGCGCTTGGCTCGTCAGGCAGGCAGGACGTCCAGCAGGTCTATTTTGAATTAGTTGAAACACACGTCAACCCAAACGCGCACCTCGAAATGGTGACTTTGCAGGCGATGGGTGTAGATACTGTCAACGTGTCTAACAGAAAGGCGTTTGTTGAAAGGGACGCCAAAATGTCGTGGTACATCGGCATGTTCGGGTCATTGCTATCCCGCTACAAGACGGACAGCATCATGAAGGGCACCGGCGCGTCGGCCGAAGACGTGGAGATCATTTTCGGCGTGGGCAACCAATCTTTCGACGTGATGTCAAACCTAATACACCACGGCCGGCACTCGCGGGGAAGGGTGCTGGTAAAGTCTGTCCTCAAAGACACTTCAAAGTCATTGTTCAAGGGCATGATCAAGATAGGCAAAGACGGCAATGGCACCGAATCATATCTAGCTGGGCACGCCATCCTGCTTAACAGGGGCGCAAAGTCGGACTGTATACCTGGCCTTGAAATTGAAACGAACGAGGTAAAGGCGACTCACTCAGCGTCTGTCGCCCAGATCGACGAGAACCAGATCTTCTACCTTTCCACGAGGGGCCTGAGCAGAGAGAACTCAAAGCGCGAGATCGTGTCAGGCTTCCTAGAGCCGCTGTCGCGCAAGATGGGCCCGACAGTCAGGGCGTGGGTCAACTATCTTATAGAGAACAAGTGGCAGGGCAGGCAGCTTATGCTCCGGAGCGACGAAGCGATGGAGCAGATCCTGGAAGTCGAAAAGTCGCGGTACCGCGAAACACAGGACCTCTTTGAAAAACACTACAAGTACAGGTAAGGGCCATGTCAGAACAATGGGTTAAAGTGTGCGGGGACAAGTCACTCAAGAACGGCGACCTGCTTGACTTTGACCATGGCGACAAAAAGATCCTGCTGGCAAGGGCCGGCGGCAAGGTGTTTGCAACCGACAGGATCTGCACACATGCCTACGCGGATCTCGCAACGGGCATAATTAACGAGGAAGAAAAAACCGTAACGTGTCCACTGCACTTGTCCGCGTTCAAGCTCGACACCGGCGCGCCGCAGAACCAGCCGGCAGAAGAGCCGCTTAAAACTTACAAGGTTAAAATACAGGACGAGGCAATTTACATTCAATTAGGGTAGAAAAAATGATGCAAAAGGGCGCTCTCAATGTAGAAAAAATAAGGGCGGATTTCCCGATCCTCAACCGCAAGGTGAGCGGAGGCAAACAACTTGTCTACCTTGACAATGCTGCCACGACGCAAAAGCCCCTTGCAGTCATTGACGCGATCAATGACTATTACATGAACTACAACTCTAACATTCATCGCGCAGTATACCAGCTCGCAGAAGAGGCAACGATTGCGTTTGAAAAGACGAGGGAAAAGGTGGCTAAATTCATCAACGCCAAGTCGACGGAAGAGATCATTTTCACCCGGAACGCCACCGAAGCGCTCAACTTGGTCGCCTACTCGTGGGGCCGCGCAAACGTGAAAAAGGACGACAAGATCGTCATCACGGAAATAGAGCACCACAGCAACATCGTGCCGTGGCAGATCCTGGCTGCTGAAAAAGGCGCAAAGCTGGAATACATAGGGGTAGATGACAACGGCTACCTGCAAATACACGAATACAAGAGCCACCTTGACAGCAACAAGGTGAAGCTAGTATCGGTGACGCACATGTCAAACGTCCTTGGCACCATCGTGCCTGTAAACGACATCATAAGAATGTCGCATGAGAAAGGGATTCCTGTATTGATCGACGGCGCGCAGTCAGTCCCGCACATGGCAGTCGACGTGCAAAAGATGGACTGCGACTTTATGGCGTTTTCAGCTCACAAGATGCTTGGCCCAACAGGGGTCGGCATACTCTACGTAAAGAGGGACATACTTGAAAAGATGCCGCCGTTCATAGGCGGAGGCGACATGATAAAGGAAGTCCACAAATATGAGACGAGGTACAACGACCTACCGTACAAGTTCGAGGGCGGAACCCCGAACATTGCCGACGTAATTGGCTTTGCAGCCGCGGTTGACTACCTGAACAACCTGGGCATGGACAAGGTCCGGGAGCACGAAATCGAATTAACAAAATACGCGCTTGACAGGATTTCCGGGGTAAAGGGCGTGACGCTCTACGGGCCCCACAACACAAAGGACAGGGGCGGCGTGGTGTCATTCAACATTGCCGACATTCATCCGCACGACCTTGCGACGATAATGAACGACCACGGAGTCGCCATCAGGTCTGGCCACCACTGCGCGCAGGTACTCATGGAGAGGCTCGACGTTGCCGCAACATCCAGGGCAAGTTTTTATATCTACAACACAAAAGAGGAAATCGATACATTCATTGGCGCGCTTGACGAAGCAAGGAGACTGTTCAAGATTTGAGTGACGACATCTATCGCGAAATAATCCTCGACCACTACCGCAACCCGAGGAACAAGGGCAAACTGTCTGACGCCGACGTAAGCATACACGACAGCAACCCGCTCTGCGGCGACGAGATCGACATACACCTGAAGGTAGACGGGGACAAGATAAAGGACATCCGGTTCGAGGGCAGGGGCTGCGCTATAAGCCAGGCAAGCGCCTCGATGCTCACCGAGATGGTGGCAGGCAAGCCACTCACTTCAGTCAAGGACCTGACAAAGGACGACATTTTGGAAAACATCGGGCTCATGAATTTGGGCCCGGCTCGGATCAAGTGCGCGCTGCTGTCGCTCAAGGTGCTAAAGCTGGGAATGGTAAAGTACTACGCAGACAGGGATCCTGCTTCTGCCAAAAAGCTCCAGGATGACTCAAAGGGTCTATAAATGCCCAAGGTAAGCGGCCACGATGTACGCAAAATAATATTTGACAATTTCAACGACATCGACGTCAGGTTCTCAAACGACGAGATACTAGGGCTCCTCAGCCAGATTGACCGGTACAAGGCGCTGGACGATGTGCTCGCCTTTGAGGACGTGCTGCTGGACATGGAAAAGTCCGGCATGCTCAGGCCGATCGCGCAGAACTTCAATACGCGCTACTACCGGCTGTGGAATACGCTCGGGCCAGCTACTTGCAAGGCGTGCGGCCTCGCAACATACTTTGCGCCAAACGAGGAAGGCAAGGCCTGCCCCCAGTGCGGCGCCAGAATGTAGGGAAAACAGTTAAACGCCAACCGGTCCGCTCTTCACTGATTGTCTACAGCAGTCAGGCCGCCTTGGATGATAAGGACGCGCTCGATGCATTTCGTTGCGCTCGTGGCCGCGTTCGTCGCGTTCAGCGCGCTGGTTGCCTCAGGCGCGACGTCTGCAGCCGACGACGCTGCAAGCCGCTACTTCAAGTCGACGCATGGCAACGCCGGCCTCGACGCTGCAATGATAGTGATCACGTCGACGGGCGACGTCACGACCCTGTTCATCCTTGGCATCATACTTACGATAATCCGGCGTACGAGGAAGGCCGGCATGATCTTTCTGATTGCACTAGTCGTGATTGTGGTCTTGGTGATGTACATGAAGCCGCTGGTGGGAAGGGAGATCCCGCCCTACACGTTTGAGCCGGCGCTGGGGCTGCCGGAGAATTTCAGCCTTGAAAACGACAGCCTTGCGCCGTTTGCCGCCGGCTTTTCGTACCCGTCCGGGCACGCTTCCCGCGCAACCGCGCTTGCGTTCATTATCGGCTTTACAGTCTATCAAAAATCAAGGAAAGCCGGCTATGCGCTATGGGCGTTCCCGGTCATAATCGGCATCACACGTCTCTATTTGATGCAGCACTATCCCACCGACATCATTGGCGGGTTCCTGTTCGGAGGGATGGTGTCCGTGGCATTGGCTAGCGCAATGAAGCTTGACCAGCCGTTTTTCATGTCCAGAATCAAGGGCAAGGAGGACAGGCCTTCTCAGCCCGGTGGAAATCTTTAATTCTGGTCAGAAGGTATTGACATCTAAATGGAAGCGTCCGCTCTGGTAATGAATATCGCCGGGTCAGAGTGGATCATTATCATATTGCTGGGCTTGGTACTGCTTTTTGGCACCAAAAAGCTGCCCCAGTTCTCCCGGACAGTAGGCAAGGCCGTAGGCGAATATGAAAAGGCAAGAACCATGTTCAGGCGCGAAATGGAAGAAGCCTCAAACTCTGCAAGAGACATAACCAAGATGCCCAAAATCACCGGCCCGGTTTCCACCGAAAGGGAAAAGCTGGAAACCATAGCCAGCTCGCTTGGCATAGACGACTATGCCGGGCTCACGGACGAGCAACTGCGCATGCTTATATCAAAGAGAATGACAAGTTGATCTTTGCCTAAATAGTTCCGCCATAGGATGGTTGCCATAATTTGCACATAAAATTCTAAATATTACCTTCTCCCAGACAATGTCATGCTAGAGACAGAAAAAAGCTCTACCTCAATCAACCCATTTGAGGTTGCTCTCAAACAACTTGACGAAGCGGCAAGACTTATAAAACTAGACAAGGGTTTGCACCAGGTTTTGGCCCACCCAAAGCGCGTCCTTACAGTTTCGTTGCCAGTCAAAATGGACAGCGGTGAAATCCGCGTCTTCACCGGATTTCGCTCGCAGCATAACGATGCGCGCGGCCCGTACAAGGGCGGCATACGCTACCACCCGCAGGTCAGCATTGACGAGGTCAAGGCCCTGTCGATGTGGATGACCTGGAAGTGCGCAGTCGCAGACATCCCCTACGGTGGCGGCAAGGGCGGCATCATCTGCAACCCGAAGGAAATGTCTGATGGCGAGCTTGAGCGAATGACAAGGCGCTACGCTTACGCCATCGCTGATATCATTGGTCCGCACACAGACATCCCAGCTCCGGACGTCTACACTGGGGGCAAGGAGATGGCGTGGATAATGGACACCTATTCTGCGCTCAAGGGCAACTTTGTCCAGCCCGAACTTATCACAGGCAAGCCGATCGCAATTGGCGGCTCGCTTGGTAGGAACGAGGCCACCGGGCGGGGCCTGGCGTTCACGGTAAGGGAAGCAGCAAAGATATTGAAACTAAACATGAAGGCCGCAACCATTGCAGTGCAAGGATTTGGCAACGCAGGCCAGTTTGCTTCCCAGCTCGTAGCAGAACAGGGGGCCAAAGTGATCGCAGCTTCAGACTCTAAAGGCGGTGTTTACAGCAACGCCGGCATCGATGTCGCCGCACTGAGAAAGCACAAGGAAAAGACCGGCTCTGTCACTGGGTTCTCCGGCACCAAGTCAATAAGCAACGAAGAGGTGCTTGAAGTAGACTGCACAATCCTGATACCAGCGGCGCTTGAAAACCAGATCACTGGCAAGAACGCAAGCAAGATCAAGGCGAAGCTGGTGGCAGAAGCAGCCAACGGCCCGACCACTCCGGACGCAGACGACGTCCTCTACAAGAACAAGATCATGGTAATCCCGGACATTCTGGCAAACGGAGGCGGCGTCACCGTGTCGTACTTTGAGTGGCTGCAGAACTTGCGCAGAGACTACTGGACTGAGGCCGAAGTCAATCAGAGGCTCGACAAGAACATCACGAAATCGTTCCTCGACACCTACGCAACGTCGGGAAAGTACGGCGTCAACATGCGCAAGGCAAGCACTGTCCTTGCGGTGAACAGGGTAGTCGAAGTGATAAAGATAAGAGGACTCTGGCCATAAGCCAATCCTCTTTTTTCACTTTTTTCAAAAGCATCCGCTGATTAGTGGAAATTGATAAAATAAGAAAAGGTTTACTCGGTGCTGAACGAGTGTCCGCACGAGCAGCTCTTTGTGACGTTGGGGTTGTTAATCTTGAAGCCGGAACCCATCAGGCTCTCAACGTAGTCTATGTTGGCTCCCTTCAAGTACCTCTGGCTGTAGCTGTCGAGCAACAGCCTTACGCCGTTTTGCTCAATGACCTTGTCGTCTTCGTCTGGCTTTTCCTCAAACCCCATTCCATAGGACAGTCCTGAACATCCTCCACCCGAGACGTACACTCTCAGGTAAAGGGCAGAGTTGGCCTCCTGCTTCATGAAGTCGGCAACCTTCTCGGCCGCCTTCGAGGTTATCGTTACGGGTTCTTGCTGAACGCTTTCCATACAGCCTATTTTGGCCGTTTTAATATAATAAACTTTTGCTTCTTACTTCGAGGGTACTTCAGCAGTAGCCGCAGGCTTTTCTTCTGCTTTTGGCTGTTCCTTCTTTTGTTCAGCCGGCACAGAGTAGCTTTCCACGAACTTTACTGTCTTGATCGAAGGCACGAATTTGAAAATATCGTTTGCAACCGCCCTCTTTATGATTTGCAGTCCTTCTGCAAGGAACGCTTCTTCCGGAAGCTGGATTTCCAAGCTTGGCGCAGCCAGGTTGACCTTGACCTTGCTGTCTTCAAGGCCCGTCCTCCTCCTTACAAGGGCGCTCACCTTTTCGCTGTCGGTCTCCAGCTTTTTCATGACATTGACATCGTAGAGAAGCGTCCTGCCTGCGAACCTGTGGTTATAGTCGACCTGAACCCTGCCAGAGCCGACATAGCGGACAATTCCTGTCCTGTCGTCCACTTCAATGACGTCGCCGACTCCGACTTCGTCTGCCTTGTCGCCCAGCTTGCGCTGCGGGATCATCCTTACCTTGTTCGGGTCGCGCTCACCAAAGCCCTTGTCCGGCGTGACTTCAACGTTGAGCTTTTCGCCCACGTTTGCTCCTGCAAGCGCTTCATCAAGACCTTTCAACACCCAGCTTTCGCCTACAGATACGAGCCGCGGTTCGTACTTGCGCGTCGGGTCGTAAAGCTCGGCCGCCTTCTTGGCATCTTCTTCGCGCGTAGTCTCGAAAACTTCGTTAGTATCTTTAACTCTAGCAGTGTAATCCACCAATACGAGAGAACCCTTTTCCAAAGTCATAGAAAACGGCTAATGTTTTACCTTATATTAATCTTCAAAAAGTGAGGAAAGGCGTTCAGGAAAGCGCCTTTAGCCTGTCCATTGCTATCGACGTGGCTTCTGGGTTTGTCTTTAATCCTAGCATGTTCATCGCAGACGCGATTGACGATATCGTCCTCATGACGTGGTAGCGGCCGACTTCGCCCATCGAGCCTACTCTGAAAACCTTGCCCTTCAGGTCGCCAAAGCCGCCAGCGATCAATACCTTGAACTCGCTTGATAACAGCCCGCGGAATTTCTTGTCGTCCATTCCCGGCAGGTAGTTGACTGCTATTATCATGTTGCTCCTTGCGTCCGGCTTTGCAAACGGAGTCAGGCCAAGCACGCTCAGGCCGGAATAGAACGCTTCAGCGCATACCCTGTGGCGCCTTATGCGGTTTTCCATTCCTTCTTCAAGCACCATGTCAAGCGCTTCTCTGAATGCATAGTAGAGCGGCAGGGCCGGAGTGAAAGGCGTCTCAAAGTGCTCCTCGTAGTACTTGAAGTAGCGCTTCAAATTCAGGTACTGCGTGGGCGGCGGGTTATCCTGCATGTACTTCTTTGCGCGCTTGCTCACCGATACCGGCGCCACTCCCGGCGGCGCGGCCAGCGCCTTTTGCGACGCGGTGACGCAGATGTCGACGTTCCACTTGTCGACTGGCAGCTCGTCGCCGCCAAGTATTGAAACAGCGTCGGCAATGAAATATGTGCCCTTCCTTGAGGCAAGGTCGCCCAGCTTGTCCATGTATCGAATGGTCGTCCCGGTGGACGTTTCGTTGTAGACAGCATACAGTGCCTTGATGTCCTTGTGATTTTCAAACGCCTCTTCGAACTTGTCGTAAGGAGGGTTCTCGCCAGGCGGCGCGGTTATCCTGATGGCCTGGCCGCCCCAGCTGTCAATCAAGTCAGCAAGGCGGGTGCTGAACTCACCATTTACTGGAATCAATGCCTTGTCGCCCTTCTTGATCAGGTTGATTACCGACGCTTCGACTGCGCCGGTGCCCGAAGTGGTAAGCAGAACAATGTCATTTGAAGTCTGGAAGACCTTTTGGGTCTTTTCGACCACAGACTTGTATAATACGCGGAAATCTTCGCTCCTGTGGTTTATCACAGGTGCAAGCATTGCATTCATGACCCTGTTTGGTACGTTCGTCGGACCGGGAAGCATTACGAGGTATTCCATGATAATCTCAATCAAAGCGGATGAGCCAGCCATATTTAAATTAATTTACAATCCTGGCACGCGTAACGTTTTATAAAACTGATAACAGTGGAATTGTTGTCAATGAAAGAGCGCCGTTCCACTATTCTGCAGCATGCAAGGCAGGCAAGCTGCAACGCAGTGGCTGCGTTTGAGCCGGAGAACGTGTTCTACCTTACCGGCTTTTGGGGCGAAGCTATCGCAATATGCACGGAAAAAGGAACCAAGCTGATTGCGCCCAAGCTGGAGTATGGGCGGGCCGAAAAAGCGTCGGTCGATTGCGAAGTAATCCCAACAGAGCGGGGTAGCGAGCTTGTCTCCACATTTGTGTCGCAGATAAAGGGGAACAAAGCCTGCACCGACTGCAGCGACTATTCCACGGTCGAGTTGGTCCGCAAGCAGGGTGGCGATATCGTTGTCAACACTGAGCCATTCTTCCAGACGCGCAGGATAAAGGACGCAGCCGAGCTCAAGGTCATCGCAAAGGCGTCAAGGATTCTGGACAAGCTGTACGAAATATGCGAAGGCGAAATCAAAGCCGGCTTGTCAGAGCGCGACTTGCAGGCGAAACTGATCTACGAAGCGATGAAGATGGGTGCAAACCCGCCTTCTTACAAGTCGACTCTCAACCCTCTCATTATCGCAGGCGGCCCAAATGGCGCGATGCCACACGCAGAGGTGACTGAGAGAAAGTTCAGAAAAGGCGACATGATAGTTGTCGACCTTACCCTCCGGTACGCCGGCTACATAGCTGATGCAACGAGGACGTTGGCCCTAGGCTCGACGACTGCGGAAATGAAAAAAGTGTACACTATTGTGCGAGACTCGCAAAAGGCCGGACTTGACGCGGCAACGGCAGGATCAACATGTGGCTCTGTCGACGCGGCGTGCAGGGAGCTGATAGCCGGGCACGGCTATGAAAAACTGTTCATACATTCTACCGGCCACGGCATCGGCCTTGACGTGCACGAGCCCCCATGGCTCCGGATGAAAAATGGCGAAGTGCTCCAGCCCAACATGGCGGTGACAGTCGAGCCGGGGATATACATCGAAAACAAGTTTGGCGTGCGGATAGAGGACAGCATTATCGTCAACAACGGCACGCCGCAGGTGCTTAACAAGTTCACAAAGGACCTGCTCGTGCTATGAATTGACAGATTTTGCAACGAGCTCTAGCAGCTTTCTTGCTATTGCTGGCTTGCTCTCAAGCGGCAGGTGGATGATCTTTTTCTTTTTGTCGACGATAAATACTTGATTTCTGTAAGAGCCGACCTCTGATCCCTTCTTTCCGAGGTCATTTGCCACCACAATGTCTGCATCGCACTCTTGAAGTTTTTTGTATGCTTTTCCAATCAATGCAGAGTCAGAGACGTTGTAGTCAGCCTTGAAGGCGACAAGAAAAGTGCCCTTGCTTTTCTTTTTTACTTCGTCAATTATTTTCTTTGTTGCGACAAGCGACAGTTCCAGCTTGCCCGCCCGCGTGTCAATTTTCTTCACTGACTTTCTTGCCGGCATGAAATCTGCAACTGCTGCTGCCATTATCACAACGTCATATTTCTTGGACGACAATTCTGAAATGACTGCTTTGTGCATTTCTTCGCTTGTATTTACGCGCACCGCCCTGCCGTTTGCAGGCTCGCTTCCGTGCCCGTAGACCAGCGTGACTGCTGCGCCCATCCGCTCTGCTTCCTGCGCAATTGCAACGCCCATCTTGCCAGAGCTCGTGTTTGTCACGACTCTTATTGGATCAATGTATTCGACAGTACTCCCTGCTGTCACGAGCACCCGCTTGCCGGCCAGCGGCCCTTTCGATAAAACTGCAATTGCAGCTTCAAGAACCTGTTCCGGCTCGGCTACTTTCGCCTTTCCCTCTTCAAGAGTGGGCTCGACAAGTGTGACGTGTCCTCTCAAATTCTCGACATTTTGTTGGATGAATTGGTTCTCGTACATTGCCTCGTGCATTGCAGGCACAACCAACACCGGGATCTTACTGCCAAGGGCAACGCTCAGAACCGACGTGACGGGCGTGTCGTCGATGCCGGCTGCCATCTTGCCGAGAGTGTTGGCTGTGCAGGGGTAAACGATTATCAGATCTGACATGCCGTAATCGGCAAGCATGACGTGCTCCAGGTTGCCGGTCAGTTTTGTTACTACGTCGTTGCCGGTAGCCCACTTCATCATTTCCGGGTTTAGTAGAGTCGCTGCAGTTGACTCGGTCATGACTGCGTACACGTCTGCGTCATGGCGCATCAACAATCGTGCAAGGTCAATAGCGCGGTAAGCGGCAACGCTTCCTGTGATGCAGAGCACTATTTTCCTGCCGGTAAGCTCGCTTCCGTCGCTTCCAACAATGTCTTTTGACGGGTGGGCTCCTCGTTTTATTTTCATTTCTTCCTCGCCTTCTTGAATTTGTCCAGCTCTTCCGCGCCCATGTGGAACGTGTTTGATTCTTCGGGGAACTTGCCGGCCTTGACATCGCTGGTATAGTTCGACACAGCGTCAAATATCGACTTGGAGAGCTCGGCATACCTCTTCACGAACTTTGGCCTGATGTCCTCGTATATTCCAAGCATGTCGTGTAACACCAACACCTGCCCGTCGCAACCGGCGCCGGAGCCTATGCCTATGGTGGGCACCGACACGCTCATTGTTATCGCGCCTGCCACCTCGCTTGCGACCATTTCTAGTACCATGCTGAAAACGCCGGCCTTTTCCAGCGCTCTGGCATCGTCAACTAATTTTGTCGCGGATTCCTTTGTCCTGCCCTGCAGCTTGTAGCCCTCCCAGAGCGATGACGTCTGCGGCTTTAGCCCGATGTGGCCCATTACTGGTATGCCCGCGTCCACTATTGCCTTTATCGTGCCAATGATTTCAGAGCCGCCTTCAAGCTTCACTGCGTCGCAGCCAGCTTTGACCAGCTGCACCGCGTTTTCAACTGCCACGATTGCATTTGGCTGGTACGAGCCGAACGGCATGTCGCCCACTATCATGGCGCGTTTCGCCCCTCTTGCCACCGCGCCGCAAAACACCGTCATTTCTGGCATGCCGACTGGCACCGTGCTCTGGTATCCCAATACAACCATGCCTGCGCTGTCGCCCACGAGCAAGACGTCGACCCCTGCCCTGTCGCATATCAGCGAAGTGGAATAGTCGTACGACGTGAGGACAGAAATTTTCTCTGCCCCTTTCATTGCAATTATGTCGTTAACGCTCACTTTTTTCTTGGCCTGCATCTACACTCCTCCCCTGATGATTTTCAACGAGTCGCGCAGGTTCTTTTTGTTGTCAAAGCTGTCGACGATTCTCTTCAGTGACCTGCTGCCCTTGATCCCGCGCGCTGCTTCTACAATGGCTGGCATCGCCCTTACGATATTGTCAACTATTGTAATGTGCGCGGCTTTGGCTGTCCTTGAAAGTGGATTGAGGTCGATGGTGATCACCGTCTTTCCCATTTTCACGAGCGCTTCGGCCCTGTCACCGTCCTCCAACGGCACAAACACCGCGTCGGCTCGGTAGATGCCATCCGGGTCTACCCGTCTGCGCTCGCTCTGCAGATCTGGAATCGTTGCTGACCCCCTTGAACCGATGCCAAGGACGTTGTCTGCGCCATGCATTTCCAGCTCAGCCTTGATCGCCCTTTCACGCTCTTCTGTCCTGTAAAAGAGGTTGACCTCTATTGCGGCGCCTGTCGCCTTTGCAAGCTCGACCACCGTCCCAGGGCACAGCGCGGCAGTGTTGCCGTTCACCGAGATGACTGGCCTCTTTGAGAGCAAGAGCATGGCCGCAGCCGCCCTGATTGCACGCTTCGCCGTTTTCGTGGTGCGCTCGCCGATAATGTAATCATACGCCTCGCCCCTGCCGTGGGCAATGAGGCCTTCAGCCGCGACCAGGCCGCGCCTGTAGCCGTCGACCAGCATCTCGCGCGAGTAAAGGGACTTGGCGCGAGGATGATCTGGCGGTATTGAAATGTGTGTATGCAATTTTTAAAGCACTCTGGACCCGTTGCTGTCGATGTTGCAGACGAGAAGCGTGCCGCCAAAGCCCTTAAGGGCGTCCCTTGCTTCTTTCGCTCTTGCCTGCGGCACGAGGGTGAACACAGTCTGGCCAAAGAGCGCGACGCTCGACTCGATGCCTTTTGCCTTGAGGGCCGCAATCGGTGCCTTGCACCTACCCTCTGTCAGGTCGAGTGTATCCGCAAATTCGTGAGACATTTTGAGAAATTCGTCCACGTTCCTTGACTCTGATAATTTTTTCAGCATGACGCCGCCGCGGCCGTTTATCTCGTCCATCCTGTTCGTGAGAAATGACTTTGTCGAAATAGGCGCGAGACACAGCATAACTGCCCTGTAGTTCTGCAAATCGATCTTGCTCACAGAGCCAACGCCAGGCGCTCCAGCGCTTGTGCGCATCTCAAAGCCGCCGGCAAACTCGGCAATCACTGTTCCAAGCCCTGTCTTGCAGGCAATCTCGGCATGGTGCGCTATCTGCGCCGCCTGGGTCCTCCCAAGGCCAGCGTCAAGCACCTCGTTGAGCGCGTACGACAAGCTGAGAGCGGCAGCCCCGCTCGAGCCAATCCCAAATCCCACCGGGATTCCAATCTCATGCTCAACATTCACAAAGCATGGCTTGCTGGCAACTTTGAGATATTCCTCAATAACCCACTTTGACACTTCTGCATCGCGGACCTGTGTCCCGTTGATGGAGATCCGGTAGCCGGTTTTTGCGCTCTCGTAGACATAGGTTGTCGTAGCAATGCCCCTGTCGATTGAGAATCCGGCGCCCTTTGACCCCTTGTGAAGGAAGTGAGAGTAGCTGGCGTGAGTTATCTCGAAAAAGCCTGTTATGTGGCCGGGGCTAAACGCCTTCGCCACAGCTACGGGCACTGCAAACAGTGCTGATGCCATGTCTATTTATAATCGACTGAAAATATAAAAATAATGTTTAATTAGTTTAAATGGGTTTAAACTAAGTATGCCAAGATACGCGAGGCGCCTGCAAAAGATAGGAAGCAGCATTCTGATAACACTGCCAAGTCAGTGGGTAAAGAGCAATAACCTGAAGAAAGGTAGTATCGTGCCAGTAGATATAAACCGCGACAACTCGGTCTCGATTTTTCCGTCGGACGACATGGCGGAGGAGGCAAAGGAGGTGACGATCCCTTACAGCGTGGTCGCGATGGACACTCTAGTCAACCAGGTGTACGGCGCATACCTGCTCGGGTACGACATGATCCGGATCAAGGCTAATTCCCAGATATCGTTTGAAGACGCCGACAGGGTCAAGAAGGCGATGCGCAAGCTTGTCGGACTTGAAATCGTCGACGAAGACGGCTTTCACATTTCAGCCCAGTTTTTGCTTGACGCCAACACGCTCGACGCGGAGAAGATACTGCGGCGCATGAGCGCAATAGTTGCAGGCATGTACCGCGACCTGCTTGAAGCAATAAGATCAAAGGAGAACAGCATCCGCAGGGTGATAAGCGGCAGGGACGACGAAGTGGACAGGCAGTATTTCCTGCTCGTCAGGCTCATTCGGAGCGCCATGATGGATCAGAGGCTTGCCGGCAAGCTCAACCTGAGCAACATCGACATCCTAGACTATAGGATCGCGGCCAACCTGCTGGAGAGCGCCGGCGACTACATCGTCGATCTTGCGGGCACGATACAGGACCTGTCGCGCATCAAAGTCATTGACGAAATAGCGGAGGCGGGCGCGCTCGTGGAAAAGATGCAGGAAAAGTCCGTCGCCGCATTCGTCAACAAGAACAGGGCAGAGTCAAACGTGGTCGTAAAAACGTACGACAGATTCAACGAGATCATAAACTCGATCAAGAGCAGCGCGGAGTCAAAGAACCCTGAATCGGCGATCGCGGTGCTCAACCTTACCTACTCGATGGACAAAATAGCGCGCTGTTGGGTCGACGTCGTGGACTTGGTAAAGCCGGTACACCTCACCGCGCCTCTTAAAAACGCATAATTACGAACAGCGGCTATCACAGCCCATGGTCCGGGATCATAGAATAGAGAACGTACTTGTGTTGCAGGGAGGAGGCTCGCTTGGGGCCTTTGGCTGCGGAGTATTCAAGGCTTTTGCAGACAGGAACATCAAGGTAGACATAATTGCCGGCACTTCAATCGGCGGTGTAAATGCCGCGATAATTGCAGGCAGCAAGGACGAGCGCCCGGAAGTCGCGCTGGAAGAATTCTGGCTGGAGCTTGCGGAAAATTCAATCGATCTAGCGCCCTCCGGGCAGTCAGCGTCCGGCATTGTCAGCGGATCAGGAAGCTACTACAGCCAGTACTACCAACAGGCAAACATGTCGCTCAAGCACGCGCTGACGTTTTACAGCTCGGCAGCTTATGGCAACAACATCATGTTTGCGCCGCGATGGATGCCAGAGTACGCGATGAAAGACCCACAATACTTCCAGCCGGACAGGTGGACCTACATTTACGACCATTCACCCCTTGCCTCGACTCTTGAAAAATACATCGACTATGCTAAGCTAAAACCGGGAGGAAGCCCAAATGCGCGCCTTATAATAACCGCGGTAAACGTCCTGACAGCGGAGCCACTCACATTTGACAGCACGCGCCAGCAAATAACGGCCAAGCATCTTCTTGGCACATCCGGTTATCCACTTTACGGCTTTCCATGGGTCGAGGTGGAAAAGGGGTTGTACGCGTGGGACGGCAGCCTTCTGAGTAACACGCCGCTTAGGGAAGTGATGGACGCTGCGCCGATCACCGACAAGCGCGTCTTTATCGTTGAAAACTACCCAAAGAAAATCGACAGGCTGCCGCAGAACCTACCCGAAGTATACCATCGAGCGCGGGACATCATGTTCAGCGACAAGACGGCCCACAACATCAAGATGTCAAAGGCGATAACACGCTACCTGCAGTTCATTGAAGAGCTTTACGATATTGTCGAAAGCAACCTCGACTCCGGCAAGATAGACGGACAAAAGCTGGACGGCGTTCGCCGGAAATACCAGAAAATGCTCAAAGAGCACGGCTCAGAGATCCGGAAAATAGAGTACATCATTAGAGAAGAGCGATTCCCATACCTCTATGAGAACACCGACTTTTCCTTGGAAGGGATAAAGAACCTGATTAAAGAAGGCGAGTCAAGAACAAAGCAGACCCTGGACAAGGTGGGACTCTAGGCGACTAGTCCTTTCCGGTCTATTTCCACTTCAAACGACTCGTAGCCGGCCGCCTGTGCGCGAGACGCTATCTTTGCCCCCTCCTGCCTTGTTGCTGCAAGCGCGATCACGGCGCCGCCGCCGCCTGCACCGGTAATCTTGGCGCCAAGCGCTCCGGCCTTGCCGCAGATGTCAATCAGGTCGTCCACCTTATAGTGCGAAACCCCGATCTGGCGGAGGACTGCCTGGTTTTCGTTCATGAGCTCGCCTACCCTATCGCGCCTACCAGACGCCATTGCGGCCTGCGCCTGCGCGCAAATGTCGCCGGCCTGCTTTGCAAGGCTTTCAAAGAGCAGCTCGTTCCTGTCCTTGAACTTTTTGACGCCCGCCACAAGGTCGCCGGTGGAATGCCTTACGCCCGTGCTGGCAATGACAAATACATACGGGCCTTTTGCCCGCATCTTCTTGAATTTTGAACGGCTGTAGTGTATCAGCCCTCCAAACGTGCTGACGTAGCAGTCCGCGCCGGAAGAATTCTTGTGTAAAATCCGCTCTGATTCGATTGCCAGCTCGCATATTTTCTGCCTGCTTGGCTTTTTGTGGAAGAGCAAACTTACCGCGGCGGTGGTGGCCACACACGCCGCAGCAGACGACCCGAGGCCGATGCCGGGCGGCACGCTGGAAGAAATGGCAAGCTCTATTCCTGCCTCCTTGTTCCTTGCCGAAATGACCTGCCTGATAGCATTGTGCAGCGGGTCCAGCATTGTTTTCGCTTCAATGCCGCCTTCAAGCGTCCTGAAACCAGAGCTACTATATTCGCCGGCAACACCAATGTCCGATCTGATCACCACCTTGCATTCGTCTATCACGCGGGCGCTGGCGGTTATGCGCCTGTTTATCGATGCGAGTATTGCCGGGTTGCCATAAACCACAAAGTGCTCTCCAAACAGGATTACCTTGGCTGGTGCAGACGCCCTGCTCTTGGTCATACGAACACTATCGAGGAATACCCCACTACCGCACTGGTGTCCCCTGTGACGTCTCCGCTTGTCGCATACTTTAAGAGCTCGCCTCTAATGGCTCCGAGGTTCTTTGCGGCGACCATCATGGTGGCGATGGCGCCGTAGCCACAAGCGGTAACGTCAAGCCTCTCAAGGACTGCATAATACTTGTTAACGTCAAGCGCAAGGATGGCCTTTATCAGCTCGCCGTCCTTCCTGTGGGCGTCACTGTTTGGCTCATAGTGCGTAAAGTCAGACGACGCGATGAGCAACGTGTTGTCAAGCGCCACCTTTTCACCTATAGTCCCTGATATCGCGTTTCCAAGGTCATAGGCGGTGTCGCTCCTCTGCGATACAAGCACTATTGGCACGATCCGAAAGTCCTGCTTGATGCATTGCAGGAACGGGAGCTGGACTTCAATGCAATGGTCGCGGCTGTGAGCAAAGTCGTCGAAATCAAGCGCTGCTGATCTTGCGGCTATTTCTTCGGCCAGCTCTGAATTGACATTAACGTCGCCCAGCGGCGTCTCCCACGAGCCTTCCTTCATTGCTGCCACCCACGATCCAATCCCGTAGTGGTTCGGGCCCACGATTATGACGTCCTGAAAATCGACAGACGACGCTTCGTAAAAGCCGTTCGCGGCGACTGCGCCGGAATACGCATAGCCTGCGTGCGGCGAGACAATGCCGTAGATCCTGCGTTTGCTGGCAGAAGGCGGGGCCCTGCCGGGGCCAAAGCGCTGGTTGCGAAAGGCCTGGTCGACAAGCTCCCTCAGCGCTCGAGGATTGTCAGGATAAAACATGCCGGCGGCAGCGGGCGCCCTTTTTGTCAAGATACTTCCTCGACTAGATCTATGCCGAAACTAGTAATATAATTGTGATTTTTTGATAGATTTGAAGTCAAAAGAAGTAAGTGGCTGTAGCATCCGCCCGATTTCATGCTTCCATGCTGAATTTGTATCGTGGTCTTTAATTTAAGCTTCTCCACTTAGCGATATGTGCTCATCATTAAACTACAGGGCGGGAGGTTTCTGCCCCCAATAGGGTGTAAGTAAATATTATTCCGCATAAAAAAGAAGTCACACTTGAGCGCCTGGAGCGGCATTTGAATCCATTGTCTTTGAGGGTTCTCGTGCTTTTGAACTCTTACTAATTGCTCAGTAGCTGACAATTAACAGAAGTAATCCTTCATTGTGCAAGATGCAAACACATCATTGCCTTTACGGGTCTCAAAGTTGTTATTTCTTTTTCCTTAATGCCGCTTCAAAGGCTCTAACCGTCCTAGGTTCAAACGATTCCAGTAGTTCTCCTTTACTGACATGTCTTCTGAAGAAAGCATAGGCTTCTATCCCAAATGGCTCGACATTTGAGTTAACTTTGAAAACCAAAGAATTGTGAAGCCTTCTCACGATAAGAGGATAACCGTCCTCCAATACGTTTTGAGCTTCATTATCAATGACATATTTCTCCGTCGAACTGGTAAATGGCTCTCCAGAGGCATTGCTTATCCATGCTTCATATCCTTCGCTCAGCAGGTTATACAAATCCTGCCTGCATGCCGGCAGCGTGGTATTCTCTATCCTCTCTGCATCTTGTAGGTCAAGAGGGTTTTCATCACCCATCTTGCGAAATTGGATTTTGAATAGTGGTCCGTCAAATTCGGACAAGGAACGGCATCAACTGCTTTTAGGATTAGACCCTATATGCGCGTTTGGTTTGGTTCGCAATTCATGAAGAAAAAGTGCAGATTGCAGACCCGTAAGGCAGGGCTCCGGAGAACCCGGAGGTCCCAACCTCCAGCTTAATCGTCGTCATCAGCTGCTGCTTTCTTTTTTGACTTTGGCTCTTTCTCTTCCGTGTCGTCGATCCCCTTTTCGTTCACAGTGAACCTGATATCAGAGTATGGGTGGTAGGGCGAGTCTATCATTTTAGCAATTCTGTCGTTTCCCGCTTTTCTCAAATAGATGCGGTAGGTGGATGCATGCCCAACTATATTTCCGCC
>DATEUD010000109.1:0-7404 GCA_035283265.1 Nitrososphaera sp. | reverse complement strand
CGATCTCCATCAGCCGGATCCACCTCTTGAAAACCAGCTATCGTAAATGTGTCCGAACCCGACCCTCCTTGGTATTTGTAAGCATCGTTGCTGTTGGTATCGACAACGAAGAACTCGTCGTCATTTGAACCTCCAGAGAAGCTTGGCGTATCGCTTCCAGCAGAATCATAATACTGCACTTTATCACTGCTCACGTCGCCAGATACGGTGTATTTCTGATCACCGCTAGCATCAACGATGCTAAGAATAATGCGGCCAGAAGGCGATCCAAGGAGTCTTATAGTGAGATCGCTGCCGGGAGTAAAACTTGTTGGCGTCAGCGAACAGCCGGTTGTACCGACACCGAAGGCGACACCCGCTACATTATCGACACCTACAGTTACTTCTGGAGATACTGCGCCTGTACAATCAATCCTTATCATCGTAGGGGCGGCATAACTTATTCCACTGAATCCTCCTATCAGCAGAGCCGCCATCCCGAAAACGCTTGTTGCAGCGATTGTGGCACTCTTCCATTTCTTTTGAGTATTTCTCAATCATATCCTTCGTCGATAGTAGAATCTAATATAAAAGCGAGACTGGAACTATTCGTTCAAGAAACGGCAATTAACGACAGTTTTCGATAGGTGTATTCATTAAGCTACAGAAGAGCGACCTGTGTCACTGGAATAACATAATCGCTTACTATGTAAAGGGTTGTCTCGAATGAATGGCTTAAAATGCGCTGGGCTAGTTAACATTAATAATTCAGACATTGGGCGTTTGTGTGAATGGGACTTTCAACGCAAGAATCAGGCAGTCTTGGGATAGCCATAGTCCTAGTAATTGCCGTCGTTGATTTAGTTTATACGGGTATTATTATTGCGGAAGTGGATGTAACTAATGCCCTTGCTGCCATATTGATAGCTGCCTTGGTAGGTGTTTTGGTGTGGGGTTTCAGACCTAGGATTACTTCCAAATGACAAATAAAGAAGAACCAGAAGGATTAATCCGCCCGCCGCACTTGCGGGCTGAAAATGCAGCAAGAAAGCAGCAACAAATAGACGGTTATTAACTGATTAATGTCTCATTACCCCACACCAACGCCTAGCCGATGCGGAACCCGCCGAACGACACGCCAGAGCCTGACGTCGTTTCTGTCCTCTGGATTATTCCAATCATGTCAATGAATTCGCGTATGTTCTTTGTCTGGAAGTAGAGCGAGCCGGGACCGGTGACTTCGGTTACAAGGCCTTCGCCTCCGAGGATTGTGGTCTTCATCCCTCCAACCTTGGTCACGCGGTAGGTCGCCCAGTTAATCAGATCCCGGAACATCACGAACCACTTCCTGTGTCAAAGAAAGGTACTAGGTTAATAAGTGCAGTCCGGAAGCTTAGATATTATTGAAGTCGGGTTTATATCGACAAAGAGCGATAAATGGCGTAATTAGTCTAACTTTGGGGTTTAAACAATGGAAATTTCTCTGACAGCAGGACAGGTTGAGCGGCTTGCCAGCATTGCGAAAGGCGCCCTTCCAAACGAGTCCTGCGCGTTCCTGCTTGGCAGAAACGACAGAGTGATCGAGATCCTGCCGATGCGAAACGCTGACGAGTCGCAGGTCTCTTTCAGCATTGAGCCGCAGGAAGTGCTGCGCGCTTACGATCTCGCTGAAAGCAAAAAGCTGCAGGTTATCGGGATATTTCACTCGCACCCTGCCCGGCCCGCGCCATCGGGCACCGACAGAAAGTTCATGGAGATAAATCCGGTGGTGTGGCTCATTTACTCGACCAACGAGCACAGGTTCAAGGCTTTTGTCTATGACAGTGACGTAAGGGAAGTTGCAGTAAAAATCACGGGGTGAGCCTGTCCGTGTCCCTCGGGTACAGGACGACGTCGCGCACGTTCTGCGACCCCGTCAGCACCATCATGAGCCTGTCGTAGCCAAGGCCCCACCCAGAGTGCGGCGGCATGCCCCAGTCAAACGCCTTGAGGTGCTCCTCAAAGCTGGCAGGGTTGAGCCCCTGCTCGGCAAGCCTGCTCCGCAATTTTACCGGGTCGTGCAGCCTGCGTCCGCCGGAGACGAGTTCCAAGTAGCCGTGCTGCAGGTCAAACGACTTCGACAGTTTTGCGTTGTCCTCCTTTTCGTGGATGTAGAACGGCTTGAGCTTGAGCGGCCAGTCCATGATAAAGTAAAAGCCGCGGTGTATTTCGCCCAGCTTGCGGAGTGCCGCGTCAGACAGGTCGTCTCCAAACTGCAGCTTTTCCCCTTCTTTGGCAAGCTCCTCAAGGCACTGCTCGTACGTCAGTCTGTCCATCTTGGAAATCGAAATGCCCTTGCCGCCTGCAAGCGTGAGGTCGGCCTTGTGCTTTTCCCGGAATTCGGTGGCGACATTTTTCACCACCCTTTCCACTATATCCATCACGTCTTCGTAGTCAAGGAACGCCGCCTCGATGTCGACGCTCGTAAACTCTGTCAGGTGCCTTACCGTGTGCGAGTTCTCAGCCCGGAAGTAAGGCCCGATCTCAAACACCCTGTCAAGGCCGAGCGTCAACTGCTCCTTGTACAGTTGCGGGCTCTGGGCAAGGTACGCCTTGCGCTTGCCAAAGTAGTCAAACCCAAAGAGGTTGGCGCCGCCCTCGCTTGCGCTCCCGATCACCTTTGGCGTGTTCACTTCAATGAAACCTTCTGCGCGGAGAGTGTCCCTTATCACTTCAAGGCCGACGGAGCGCAGCCTGAAAATGGCCGCCACTTTGGGCGTTCGGAGATCGAGCGCGCGGGCGTCAAGCCTCTTGTCAATGGCAGACTCTACTCTGCCAGTCGGGTCTATCGGCAGCGGATGCACCGCCTTTGTAAGTATTGTAAATTCGCTGACCTTTACTTCTACCGGAAAATCCTTTGCCTTGCTCTTTTGCACGACGCCGGCAACGACAACTGCGCTCTGCCTTGGCGCCTGCACCGCGGCCTGCACGTTGTCGCCTGTCACAATAGCCTGGCAGGCACCAGTGACGTCCCTGATTGTCACAAACGCGAGCTTGCCAATGTCGCGGACATCCTCTATCCAGCCCCCAACCCTTACCTGCTGCCCAACCAGCGCGTCGTCGAGCTGGAGTGCATAGTGCGTCCTTTTGATGTCCACCATTTTCATATACCTGTTCTCGAATTTAACGGGCGGTTCAATGCTCCTAACTGCCTTGGCAATCTTTTGAACCTTTTCTATATTAACCCGCGCCCTTTTCCCGTCCCCTGCTACTATTACCTTGGTGAGCTTGTTGCCGTCGGCGAGCGAGAACGGGTGGTGCTTGACTTGTCAGTCGCAAAGCGCTACCCGCACGCGATGGACGCATGCAGACAGCGCCCGCCAGAGTTCAAAACAGATACTGCCTATGTCCGCTGCTGGTTGTACGAAGACGACAAGCCCTAACCTTAAAAAGGCGGGCGATGAAGTGAGTCAGCGTTTACTTGACGACAATACTCGCGCATTTTCCGTTTCCAAAGATCCGTGAAAAACAAAAGAGCGTGCTTGCCGAGATCGAGTCGGCGATCAAGTCCGGATATAGGCAAATCTTCCTTGAAGCGCCCACCGGGTTTGGCAAGACGCCTGTGGCGATAGCGATGGCGCAGTACCTTGGAAGTTCCCACATCTGCACCGCGACAAAAGACCTGCAGACGCAGTACAGGCGCGATTTTCCATTTGTCGTAGAAGTCAAAGGAAGGGGCAACTTTGCCTGTATAGTAAAGGAAGACATGGGGCTTGACGAGAGCTGCGACTATGGTCCTTGCGTGAAAGACGACGCGTACGACTGCGTATACAAGACCCGGCTGATGGACTATAAGGTTGAAGGCGAAGGGACCCAGCATGAGCTGATCAAGCTTGACCCTTTCGCCGAGCGCAAGTACGTCGACAAGATGCGCTCTAAATCAAAAATATTGGAACTTGAATGGAGGCCGTGCCACTACTTCCACCAAAAGTGGATTGGGGCCAGGTCGAGCCACACCGTATACAACTACCGCTACTTCCTTTCAGACGTGTTCTACGCCGGCACGGCTCAAAAAAGGAGCCTACTGGTACTAGACGAAGCGCACCAGCTAGAGTCCGAGGTCGGCGACTTTAAAAGTTTCACGATCCGCAAGAACATGCTACCGTTCCTGAAAATGCAGATGCCCGACAAAAATGTGGATGATGTTGAAACGTGGATCGGCTTTTGCATCGAGATGAAGGAGAAGCTGTTCGAGTTTGTGGAAGTGGCGGAGAGAATAATGGAGCGGAGCAACCAGAAAGAGATGACAGAGCCGTTTACTGAAAAGAACCTGATCGACGCCCTAGAGCGCGAAACGAGCCTGGCGGCTGTCATTGACGACATGAAATCCAACAAGAAGAACTGGATCGTGTCAGGCGTGCAGCGCGACTCTGCAAACCAGCTTGCGAGGGTGACTCTGACGCCGCTTGACATCTCTGGATATTTTGACTCGATCCTTGACAAGGGCTCTGTGTCGCTTTTCATGAGCGCCACCATCCTGAGCAAAGACTACCTATGCAAGACTGCTGGTCTTGATAGTGACAAGGTGAAATTCATCAGGGTGGAGGAATCCGACTTTCCGGTGAAGAACAGGCCAATACACGCAATGAACGTCGCCTGGCTCAGCGCCAAAACGATGAGTGAGAGCATGCCCAAGATTGCCAAGGCTGTCGACAACATCATGTCAATCCACAAAAACGAAAAGGGCATAATACACACGACGTCATATTCCCAGCTCCAGTACATCAAGGACAACATCGGCAAGGAAAATGCCGGCAGGCTGATAGAAACCGGGTCAAGCCTTGACAGGAGCGAAGTGTTGGAAAAGCACTACTCTAACAAAAAGCCTACTGTGCTGATATCACCTTCGCTCCACCTCGGAGTCGACCTGAAGGATGATCTCTCAAGGTTTCAGGTGATAGTCAAGGTGCCGTACCCCGACCTGACCGACAAGAGAATCGCGAAAATGAAGGAGCGCGACCAAAAGTGGTACACGTGGAACACGGTGCTCAGGCTCGTGCAGGCGTACGGCAGGAGCGTAAGGAGCAAGGACGACTACGCCACGACCTACATCCTTGACAGCAGCATTTCCTTCCTGCTCAAGAGCGCGCAGGATCTCGTGCCCAAGTGGTTCACTGAAGCAATCGTGCAGACGTAGAACGTTTTTATGCCTAATGAAATCCAGAAGAAATGAAATTTGTCCGGCGACAAAATAGTTGCCTCTGGCCATACGATATTTGGCATCAATTCAAGCATCGCAATCACACTCATCCTAATAGCTCCTATTCTATTTACTCTGATAGTATACCCTGATACGTTTGGTCTAGCATGGAACGAAGGCAGAGGCGGATTCCTTTTTGCAATGGCATTTATTGCAGCAGAACTTGTAGGTATGAAATTCAGCGTTAACAAGAATAGATTTTACATTATCATCATACTTGCCTCAATAACAATTGGATATTTCGTAGCTCTGTCATTTGGCTTGCGTGACTCTATCGCAGAAGCTGCTCCGTCTTTTGATGTCGCGCTTCTAGATAGCTGGATATGGATGTGGGATTCTATAATTATGTCGCTATTTGTATTCAGTTCGCTCATCATTCTGTTTGGCAAAAAATGGTACAAGATTGCTCCTGCAGGTGCAATTTTCCTTGCAGGCACTGCAGCATTCCTGGCAACCGATGCTTTCTTTCCTTATGACACCCTCGGACCTCTTCAGTTCATCGTGCCGATATACCTGCAGATAGATCAAGGAGTCATCAACTTTATCGACAAGTCCATCGTCAATGTGGGTCCGGAAAACCCAGACAATCTGTCAAACCCGGTTACTGCGAAGGGCAATCTTTTGATCCTAAATGGCCTGTATGGACCTTTTGTTCTACAGGTATTTTGGCCGTCTGCAGGTGTGGATAGCATGATAATCTTTACACTTGTCATGCTAGCTTTCCTGTTAAAATTGGAGATTCCTAAAGACAGAAAGATAATTTACTTTGTAATAGGAGCCTTTGGCACCGCGGCCGTGAATGTGATACGGATCACTTCGTTATCCTTGTACGCACTTGTGGTAACAACAAATGCTTCTGAATGGGAAGCATTCCATTCTGTGGCTGGGATGATAATGTTCCTCCCCTGGCTTGGCATTTACCTCGGCATAGTGATGTACGTCGAAAGCAAGAGGATGCGTCGGGTGCAAGCGGAAAGCGCGACCGCGGCTACCCGCCCGGGCCCATAAAGTCAAGTATCGTGTTCTGGCCCTCGCTGCTCTGAAAATCCGACAGCCTGACCCCGAGCCGCCTCACCTTTACCGGGCCGGCTTGCTTCATTGCTTCGACCAGGATAGATCTTGCAGTCAAGTGCAACGACATGAAATTACTTGAATGCACCTTCAGGCTCTTTGACCTTGTAATGTTTTCAAGGTTGTCCAGGATCAAGAGTATCCCCACCGTCTTGAACAACAGCCTTCTGTCAGTCGCGGTCTTGAAGACCGACTGGCACAGCTCGTAAAGGTCGGGATGCATTTCTGCGCCGTCAGTCGCGTTGCTCTTGAGCGTGGCAATGCGCAGTATCTGCTGCTTCTCTCCCGACTCTACGACAGGCTCGTCGTCTATACCCAGCGAGGCGTTATGCATGTAAGTGGCGGTCTTTTTCCCAAACTCTTCAATGAGCCTGAAAAGGTCGAACCTGGCGAGGTCGCCTATTGTCTTTACGCCCAGCTCTTCCAGCCGCTCGCTCGTCTTGGGGCCGATGCCCGGAATCCTGCCGGCGTCCATTCCGGCGATTGATTCTGCCGCGCTGTCCGGCTCGATGACTGTCAGGCCGTCGGGCTTGTGCAGCTCTGACGAGATCTTGGCAAGCAACTTGTTTGGCGCGACGCCAATAGAGCAGGTCAGCCGCGACTGCTTTTTCACGTCGTTTTTGACGTCCTGCGCAAGGCTCCTTGCCGCCACAAAGCTGCCTGCCCTTTCTGAAACGTCGATGTAGCATTCGTCAATGCCGACATGCTCAAATCTGTCGGCGTACGAGCTGATGACTGACATAGCAGAGTCCGACACCTGCGAATAATATGGCGCGTCGAGCGGCAAAAAGACCGCGTCTGAAACTTCTACAAGTTTTGACTTTGCGACCCTGATCGGGATGCCGGACCTTACCCCGTATTTTCTTGCGACATAGTTTGCGGTGCTGACGACGCCGCTGTCCTCAGTCCTGCCGGAAAAGACGCAAACGACGACCGGCCTGCTTCGCAGCTCTGGCCGACGGAGCTCTTCGCACTGCGCAAAAAAGTAGTCAAAATCAACGTGCATAATGATCCTTGAAGTGTTGCTTTTTGGCCCTTCAACAATCATGCTGATCGTTTTCGCCGGTGAATGCTTAAGTTTTTCGTTAAGCTAGTGCTTGTCACTCAGTATTTCT
>DATEUD010000108.1:0-4583 GCA_035283265.1 Nitrososphaera sp. | reverse complement strand
CGCGCATTCGGAAGAGAATGAAACTAGAAATAATTCTACTATGAGCGAAGGCGCTGAGTCTGGCGAATCACATTCTGAAAGCGAAGAAACGCCAGAGGAAAAAGCTGCCGAAGGCAAATAAGCTATCCTAATGGAAAGAGGCAATCGAGCTTTAACGAATATCCAAGTAGTTTTAAGCTCCAACTATACGCAGAATATTCGCACAAGTTGCATCAATAGGCTTCAAATAGGAAATGCAGACTATCTTGGATAAGGGAATTCAAAATGGCAGACAAAATAACTGCAAAGGAGCTTGCGAAGAACAAAGACAAGTTCGTTCTTATAGATGTAAGGGAAGCCGATGAGGTAGCCAAGGAAGGCAAGATTGAAGAGGCAGTTCACATACCGCTTGGACAGCTGATAAGAAACGCAAGGCAAGGGGCATTAGACGAACACAAGGGAGAGACCATTTGCACTTTTTGCAATGGAGGTTACAGAGGCAACATTGGTGCTGACGAGCTTGGAAAGAAAGGGTTCAAAGCAGTAACCATTGATGGGGGCTATAATGCTTGGAAAGCTGATAAGAAGAATGACGATTGATTTTCTTCGTTAGTCACAGATATATATCCTGATATTCATATATTGGCATATATGAGTGGCACAAACGTCATTGTCTTGGGAGGAGGAAGCGGAGGGCTCGCCGCTGCAAGCCGTTTGAAGGAGCTTCTAGGAAACAAGGTCAGCGTTACCGTCATCGATAAGCAAAGTTCTTTCGTCATGGGGTTTTCGCTCCTTCGAGTGATGATTGGTGAAAAGACTGCGCAGGAAGTGGCATTTCCAAAGGAGAAGATCAGCCAAAGAGGAATAAAATTTGTCAATTCAGAGATTAATGAAATAAATGTAAAGAATAATCTTGTCAGAACTGGTCAAGGCGAGTTTGCATACGATTTTCTAATCGTAGCACTTGGCGCGGAACTTGCACCAGAAAAGGTTTCAGGTTTTGAGTCAGCTTTTCATATGTACACACTAGAAGCTGCAAAGATGCTCAAAGATGCTCTATCATCATTTAAAGGTGGTTCGATAAGACTGGTGGTTTCTAGTACTCCTTTCAAATGCCCAGCAGCTCCCTACGAAGCTGCCATGCTTATAGACGATTACCTCAGAAACAAGGGTCTGCGTGACAAATCAGACATACAGGTATTCACGCCAGAACCACTGCCAATGCCAGTAGCAGGCCCTGATGTTGGTAATGCGGTTGTTTCTATGCTGAATGAAAAGGGAATAGGCTTCCACAACAATACCAAGGTATCTTCGATAGATGGTAGCTTGAAGCAAGTTGTATTTGAGAACGGTACTAGAGAAAAATATGACATGCTGATCGCAATACCTCCACACACCAGCCCCAAAGTTGTAAGAGAAAGTGGTCTTGCCGATGCGGCATCAGGATGGATACCAGTAGATCCAAAGAATATGCAGACAAAATACGACAATGCTTACGCGATTGGAGATGTTGCCGCTATCAAGCTGCAGTCAGGAATGATGCTTCCAAAGGCTGCCACATTTGCGTTCGGACAGGCCGAAGTAGTAGCAAACAACATAGCGTCTTCAATCCTTGGAACCGAAACGAAAAGCTGGGATGGATTTGGTGAGTGTTTCATTGAAACAGGGTCTGGAAATGCGGCATATGGTTCGGGCAGCTTTTATGCTTCTCCGAAACCTATGATAAATCTGCAGGCGCCTAGTAAGGAATTGAGAGGGAGAAAAGATGCGTGGGGCAGCTACTGGACAAGAAGGTTGATAACGTAAATGAAGATAGGAATTATCATCAGCAACACTGACCCCGAGCTGGTGTGGAATGCCCTACGGTTTGCAAACACTGCAATTTTGGGAGGGCATCAGGTGAAAATCTTTCTTCTAGGAGCTGGCGTTGAAATAGAAAGCATCAAGAGCGAGAAGTTCAACGTGCAGGAACAGCTAGCAAGGTTCAACGAACTGAGCGGCACGATGCTTGCCTGCGGCACATGCATCAAGTCGCGTCAGATGCAGTTTGATGTGTGTCCAATCTCTACAATGAAGGACATGCTCAAGATCGTTGAAGAATCAGACAAGGTGCTGACCTTCTAATGGAACGTTTAAAACAATTGCAGTGCATTGCACCGCTTTCTTGGTCAATATATACCAGGGAGGTAATATTTTACATATGACCTCGGCAACAACTGAAACCAGAGTATCACCAACAGCGTTTGCACTATCGCTGGCCTCAGGAGTATTAATCATACTGGGCGGCATCCTGCCTTGGCTCTTCTTTGCGAACTTCCAAGCCTCGCCTATGGTGGGCGGTATGATGGGAGGGATGATGTGGGGCAATGGTGGAGCCGGACCTTGGTTCATGGGAGGATGGCTCTTTCCACTACCGCTTGTAGCAGGCGCAATGGTTCTCTTTGGAGCAATAATGATGAACGCACGGCCTCATGAAAGTCGCAACTGGGGAATCATTGTCCTGATATTCTCGGTATTGGGATTGGTAGGAATGGGGCTGTCTACCTTGGGCGGGATAATAGGCATTGTGGGCGGAGCAATAGCGCTATCTGAAAGGCGACCATGACCTAGTAAGACGGCAACCAAGCAATTTTTGCTTATATATATTCAAATATACGAATATAGTGAATATTAGCGGAATACTATGAAACCTGAAAGGCTCTTTGAGCTGCATGCCGAAGTGTGCAAGACCCTGTCCAATCCTTTGAGGCTTCGGATCATAAATGAACTGCAGCCTGGAGAGATCAGCGTGGGAGCTCTGGCAAAGAAGCTTGGCATAAGGCAGGCACACCTTTCGCAGCATTTGGCTGTCCTGAGACAGAGGGGAGTGGTCAAGACCAGAAGGGATGGGCCAAACATATACTATAGCATATCAAACCTAAAGATCGTCAAGGCATGCAGCCTGATAAGGGAAGTGCTGCTCGAACAGCTGCAGAAAGATCAGAGCATGGTGACAAATATCTCTGACCGTGGATAACGGGGCCGCTCGATTTGCGATATGCCGAGCTGTTGGAGTTCATATCACTACCGTTGTTTAATATGGGTCCTAAGGAGTAGTTTATGATATGAAAAAAACTGCAGCCATGATTGTAATCGCATTATCTACTCTGGCCTTGGCTGCGTTTCTATATGCGGAATGGTCTTCAAAAGCTGCAACAGAAAGCACTGTACTCTCTTCTGACCAAGCGGCGATGCTGGCACGCGGCGACGTGGCAATGGGATTTGACAAAGACAAGATAATGCATCATTTCATGTCCACATCGACGGGTGGCAGGATAATGATAGTTGCGCTCAATTCAAGTGATACTCAGACAATCTTGCAGATCAAAGACCATGTCGCGGACATAGAGAAAGAGTTCTCAGAGGGCAACTTTACAAAACCGTTCTTTATTCACGACCAGCAAGTACCTGGAACTGATGTGATGGCTGAAAAGAAGGATCTGATAAGATACTCTGTCGAACAACTGAGCGAAGGCGCTGTGCTGACGTTGACGACAGACGATGCAGAGCTGATACAGGCCATCCAACAGTTCATGCAATTCCAAGGACAAGAACACCAAGGTCACTGATTTATCAGAAGATGTATCTGGACGTTTTCACAGCAAGTCTCTGAAAGCGAAAATGCCGGCCAAAGGTGCGGGTTCAGAAGTCGCTTCCCTCCCTTGACTTATGATGCGCCTAATTGTTTGTGTTCATCTGGTTGCTTCTGTAGTCCGCCGCGGCTTATGTAATTCGCATATAGATTTGACTGCGAAGGGCTTATCGTCTATGACGCAGAGTGCCTACGAAAAGATAATTGATGGAATCGAGGTATGTTATAGAAGAATGTAATGGGCCCAAGGGGGTTTGAACCCCTGGCCGACCGGTTATGAGCCGGTCGCTCTACCAGGCTGAGCTATGGGCCCAATCGAAAAAACGTAAAGATGAAGTATGTATAAAGGTTTGGCGAATTAGCAGTACGTCCCGACGTACTTTTCCTGCACAGAGTCAAGCAGCATGTTCTGCGCTTTCAGCGACTCGACTGCGGCGTTGTAAGCCGCTTCCTGCCTGTCTGCGGGGATCTTCTGCAGTATTTCCCGCCACACTTGCGCGTGGCGAACATCTGCCTCTTCGTGTATCTCGAAATATTTCGTTGCGTCCTCGCTGTCCATCCCATAGAACTTTTTCATGCCGTCGATCTTGCGCCTGCTTATCTTTGGCAGCTCCATTTCATAGGCGTACATTGCTGCCACTGCCTCTTCAAATGAAGCGTTTGCCAGGTTCATCATCTTGGCTATTGCCACTTTTGTGTTTTCTGTACCGGCATAACCAGCAAGATCGTTCCTTGAGACGCCAAGGGCAGTAGCGAACCTCACCCATGGCTCGACGTGCTCGGCCTCTTCTTTTGCGTTGCTAGCGATATCTGGATTATCCGTCCCCTTTGCGATGTCTTCCACAAACTTTGGTACCGCCTTGACCAGCTGGAAATATTCTAGCGAGTACCCCTGAAGGTGATCGATCGTCAGCTTGCCCTCTGACCACATCTGGTAGAAAGAGTGCTTTAGCAGGCTGCGCCTTTCAATTTC
>DATEUD010000107.1:0-7108 GCA_035283265.1 Nitrososphaera sp. | reverse complement strand
TACCTTGAAATAAACCCTGAAGCAGATGACGCAGACGAGATCCTTGACATAATCCGCCAGATCAGGTCTGGCATGAAATGACTTGGCGGCGGCTAGAAAGTACCTTTACACCGGGGCGGTGATTCTGGCAGTCAGCGGAGTGGTTGCAATCTACCTTAATTTTCAGGGTGTCAAATGTCTAACTGATCTTGCTCGACCCGACAGGTCTGTTGTGCCGCCTGAACTGTTTGAAGAAATGGAGCGGAACTGCTCGATCGTCACCAATTCGTACGTTTACTCTGTCTACGGCGTAATCGCCGGGATAGTGCTTGTTGTGGTAGGGTTTATGAAAAAGAGGAAGGACAATACTTCTTAAGCTATAATGGAGATGACATTTTGTGGCGGCACAAGAACAGGACTCACTTGAAAAGATATCAGCGGAGGTGAGAGGCTGCCCGCTTTGCAAGCTGGCGAGGACGAGAAAGAACGCCGTGCCTGGCGAGGGCCAGCTTGCGGCCAGGATAATGTTCGTTGGCGAGGCCCCAGGCAGGAGCGAAGACGAAAAGGGCAGGCCGTTTGTGGGCGCCGCCGGCAGGATTCTTGACGACTTGCTGGAAAAGGCAGGGATCGAAAGGTCGCAGGCGTTCATTACAAACGTGGTAAAGTGCCGGCCCCCGAACAATAGGGTGCCGGAGGACGGCGAAGCGGCCGCCTGCAGGCCATACCTTGACAGGCAGATCGCGCTGATCAAGCCCAAGGTAATATGCATACTTGGAAGGACAGCATACTCTTCGCTTCTTGGCGGGAGCTCGATAACCCCGAACAGAGGCAAGATAGTGGAAAAGGATGGCCAAAAATATTTTATGACATTCCATCCTGCAGCTGCCATTTACAACAAGAGCCTGCTTTCCGCGCTCGAGGCCGACCTGAAAAAGCTGGCAAAAGAGATCAAGGAAAAAAGCAAAAGCTCCATGGAGGATTATTTGTGATCTGTCTGCCGAGTTCGTTTTACCAGCGGCCAACTGAAGTTGTGGCAAGGGACCTCATCGGCAAAAGGCTGGCGCGCATAATAAGAAAGAACGGCAGGGCCTTCAGGCTCGCCGGCACAATGGTGGAGACTGAGGCGTACGGCTACAGCGACGATCCGGCGAGCCATGCTTGCAAGGGTCCAACTGCCAGAAACAGAGTAATGTTTGGCGACGTCGGGAAAGCCTATGTCTATTTCACGTACGGCAACCACTTTTGCGTGAACGTCTCTGCAAGGTCAAGCAGGACAGCAGCCGGCGCGGTCCTCATACGGGGGATCGAGCCGGTTGAAGGGATCGAGATGATGAGGCAATTCCGGCCGGTTGACGACGCTTTTTCGCTTACTTCAGGCCCCGGCAAACTCACGCAGGCTCTCAAGATCACGTCGGCGCTAAACGAAGTCGACATGACCGATCCAGAGTCAGAGCTTCACATTGAATTTGGGATCAAGCCTGCGCGCGTTCTCGCCACGCCGAGGATAGGCATCACACGCGCTGGCTACAAGGAATGGCGCTTTGTCGACCCTTCAAGCCCCTACGTATCGAGGAAAATCCAGATCAAGGCATTATGACCAGACGGTAAGCTGGAGCTCAACCATTGGTTTTTATGATAATACGGGATTCACAGTCGATGCAAGACCAAAGAGTTTCGACCTATCACGTTACGATGGACGACGATAAGCTGGGAATAAAGCCCGAGGTCCTTGTCGGCATGTATACGGCCATTGACTCCAAAGCAAGGCAGTTGGCCCCGCAGGAGATCAAAAACGAACTCGTCATATCCCAGGACGGCAGGATAAAGACAAAATTCTACATACAGGCATCAAACAGGATGGCGCCTCACCTGATAGCGGCAATACAGCAGCAGGCCGATTCAACCAGCGGAATTGGACTAAAATCGTACTTTTACAAGCTGCAAGAGCAGGTGATGTCCCAGATGTTCGCCGGCGTCAAGGACGTAATAGGCTAGCGCCGCGCGGCCTCTATCGAGGCCTCGTATTCTTTTTCAATGGCCTTCAGCAGTTTTTTCCCCGTTATCCTGCCTTTTGATTTCAACATGGCAGCTATTGCGGCGCCGCCGGCCCCGACTCCTTCTTTTACAAAGCCCTTAGCGAAAGCCTGAAGGCCCGGCTTGCTTGACTCGCCCAGGTGGAGGTCGCACGACAAGATTGGGACGCGGCGCGATGCTGCTTTGACAAGGCCGGCCAGATCCGCAGACGGATCTCTGGCGACGTACGAAGTCGTTCCGATGCATAGCCCCACCAGCGGCTTGCCGAAGCGCTTCAGTATCGCAATGACTGCCGACATTTGCGTACCGCCGGCAAGCATCGCCCTGCCTCCTGCTGCCAGCGCCCCGCTGGCAATGCCGGCCACAGATGGCATCATCGGATCTCCAAGAGCCGCGACTGCCTCAAAAGGCGAGCTGGTGCGGCCGGCTCGCTTTATCGCGGACTCTACCACCCTGTTTTTCAGGTCGTGCGGGTTTTCCGACATGCTGCTGCTCACCTTGAATTTCGCGTTTATTCCAAGCGCGCTCAGAACAGCCAGTGCAGTAGTGGTGCCGCCGGGGATGCTCTCGCCAACCACCACAAGATCGGACAGCTTTGCCAGCTGTCTGCCCAGTATCTCGCCATGATCAAACGCCCGCCTCACGCTTGTTTCGTCCATCGCGTTTTCATGAATGATGTTTCTGCCCGGCTCCACTCCAAGCGATACGTACGGGATTGAAGGCTTGACCTTTGCCCCCGCGTCCACCACTAAAAGAGGAATGTCTGCCATTTGCAATGCTGCTCTTGTAATTAGCGCCGGAGTCGGCTTGCCGTCAGGTGTCGCCGGCACAACATTTATGCACTTACAGCGGCCGTAATGCAGAAACTCAGCGTCTGCTGGCGACGTGTATTTCACCAGCTCCGGGTTTGCGCCTGCAACCGTGAGCCCTGGAACCTCGCTTGTGGCAGTGTATGAAATCACGCAAGCAAAAACCGGATTCTTGGTTCCTAACCCCTTGATCGCATACTTGTCTGACGCCACAATGTCCTGCACTTTTAATCACCGCCGGCCATGAATTCCAGAAACTCTTGCTTTGACCGCGGCTGGAGCACATAGTTCATCTTTTTTTCGTGCCCTATCGTGGACGTTGGAGTTGAGCCGTAGTTGTGGCCAGGGTACACGATAAGTTTTTCGTCCAGCTTTGCAAGCCGGTCAAATAAGCTGTGGTACATCTCCACCGGGTTGCTTCCCGGCAGGTCGGTCCTGCCGCAGTTGCCTACAAAGAGCGTGTCGCCCGTGAAAATGAGCTGATCGTCAAGGATCAGGCACATGCTGTCCTTTGAGTGGCCCGGCGTATGGAGCACGCGCAGCCGGATACTTCCAATTTCGATCACGTCGCCGTCAGAAACCGCCACGTGTTTTTCCAGTTGCGAGTTCTTGTGCTGCACAATCTTGGCACCCGTCACCCCTGCCACCTGATCGTTGCCAAGCACGTGGTCAAAGTGCGTATGTGTGTTGATAACGTATTTGGCACGCCAGCCGTTCTTTTTCAGCACGTGGAATATCTGTTCCAGGTCCCACGCAGGGTCAATAATTGCAGCGTCGCAACTTTCCTCGTCCGCGATAATATAGGTAAAGTTGGCCATCTGGCCCACCGGGATCTGAAGTATTGTGGGTTTCATACGACGCCCGATTCAGCCTCCGGCGGTATCCCTATCCACTCTACGTGCACCGGACCTGTGTACTTTTTGCCTTTTGCAAGCCCAACTTTTAGCCGGTGGAAAGTGACGGTGGCATTTGCCCTGACGCACTTTTCGTGGATCTGTCCGGTGTTCGGGTCAAAACCTGACGGGACATCGACTGCGACGATGTAGGCTTTGGACTTGTTTATCGCGTCTATCGCAGACGCGAATGGCTCCCGGATTTCGCCCTTGATGCCGGTTCCAAATATGCTGTCCAGTATTATATTGGCTTTGACAATCCTGCCATTTACTTCGTCCGTCAGCTCTTTGCCAAATATTATCTCGATCGAGTCCATTTTCTCGATTATGCTCCAGTTGAGCCTCGCCTCCTCGCTTCTGAGGTCTGACGGGCTCCCAAGCAAGATGACCGATATTTTGGCACCATAGCCCGCTAGGTGGCGCGATGCTACAAACCCGTCGCCCCCGTTGTTGCCGGTGCCGCACACCGCGACTATCCTTTTGTTCTTCAAATTCTTGAACCTGTGCGTGATGAAATCGGCCAAACCATGCCCAGCGTTTTCCATCATCAAGATGCGGTGCATCCCGAGGACAGAGTGGCCGTTCTCTTCAATTCTGTACATCTGGTCCGAAGTGATCGGCTTTAACAACACTTGACGGTTCGACTAGCCAGCATAAAAACCATCTATGAAAAAAGGAAGCTATGTCTCCGGCGAGACCATTTCCCCGAGCTCGCTGTAGGCCCTCATAATGCGGAGGCCCTTTTCGGTAGTTTTGTACTTTAGCTCGCCCTCTCCGTACTCCAAGAGGCCGTTTTCGATCAGTATCGATAGGTATTCTTTCAGCTGCGCGTATGACAGGTAGGCCTTGTACATTAGCTTGGTCTTGGTCGATCCGCCGTTCGCGGCTTCCAGTATCGTTGCCACGATGTCAGTCCTGCTGCGATACTTCATCAGAATCATGAATAACCGGTTCTGATAAAAATAGGATGGCGTGATGTTATAGAGGTATCTTCTATTCAGGTTGCTTCTCAAGGTAGTTCTTGAGGTCGCCGCTTATATCGGCCACCTCGCCAAGTGTCAGCCGGTCCTGCCCTTTTCGCGCCCAGACGATGTAGCCTTCAGTGTCGATCACAATGGAGCCCGACCTCTCCAGGTACCGCACAACGACGTTTATTTGTAGTGGGGTGAGCGAGGGAGCCATCCTGACAAGGTCTCTTAATCTCGGGTAGCCGTCAAAACCCTTAATGGCCAGCAGAAGTGCATTGATGTCGCCCTCTGAAACCTCGTTCGCGGGCTTGACTTTTCTGCGCGATTTTCTGGATCTGATGTGGAAATGACGGCGGCCTTGTCCTAAAACTTTTTCTAGGCAGGGAACGAAAATGTCGACTGTTCAAGCTGCAGGATTGGGACGTACAGCGACTGCGCGTCGGTGCCGATGTTGTCAATAAACGTATACTCTCCTGAGAGCCTCTTTAGCTGGATGAACTTTTTGGCCGGCTTTTCATTCTGGACAACGTAGTGGACCGTGACGCCGCCGACGGCCCCTGTCTGGATAAAGAGGACGTTCTTGTTGTTGTGGTTGATGTGGTAGAGCATCGGGATGACTCCGAGCATCGACTGCGTTGAATAGATTATCACCTTGAGCATGTCTTCGAGGTTCTGGTACTTTAGATACACGATTTCGTTCTCTGGCATGCAATTGATCCGTACGTCATGTCATATCTTCTTTTTGGATTCTTCAATGCGCCTGAGCGCGGCGTCGACATATTCCTGCTTTGTATCATAGCCGACAAAGTGCCTGCCTGTCCTGAGGGCTGCTACGCAGGTAGAGCCCACGCCGCAGAACGGGTCTAGCACAAAGTCTCCCTGAAAAGTGTACAGCTGGATGCACCGGTAAGGAAGCTCTACAGGGAATGGTGCAGGATGCCCTACTTTGGTTGCAGACTCGGCAGGGAATTCCCAGACGCTCTTGGTGTACGTCAGAAATTCCTCCTTGCTAATCGTATCATGCCTGCTACCGGTAATACGCGAAAATGACCCTTTTGAAAACACCAGAATGTATTCGTGCGTGTCACGCAGGGAGGGGTTTGAAGCCGACTGCCAGCTTCCCCACGCGGTAGATACACCGGCGCTGGAGCCCTTATTCCATATGATCTCGCCCCTCATGAGAAAACCGTTGTCAAGCATGTCTGCAATCACATAGCTGTGGAGCGGGATGTACGGCTTTCTGCCGAGGTTGGCCACGTTGACGCAGGCCCGCCCGCCGGGCATGAGCACCCGGAACACCTCTGCAAGGACAACCTTGAGTTGTTGCCGGTATTCCGCAAGGGTAAGGTCTTGATCGTAGGTCTTGCCGACGTTGTACGGCGGCGAAGTCACTGCAAGGTGTATGCAGGAATCCGGGAGCTCTTCCATGTTTTCGCTGCTCTTGCACAGCACCCTGTCAATGCATCCTTGCGGTACGGCGTTTTCCGCGCTGCCGATAGTGGCGTCGCCCTTGCTATCGCCATACAACTTGCGGCTGTAGAATTTTGAAGAGTCGTGGCCCTCGCGCCTTGACACTCCAAAGTTGCTGGTCTCTGTTGTTTTTTTACGGCCGGCCACGATTCTCGCAATCAGTCGCAGGAATAATAATTTTTAGTTCGCCATCTTGACCCTGACTTTTTGCACGAGCGTCTTGATGTCGACAGGCCTTTTGAGAAAGTCGTTCGCCTTGACCGCCGACGTTGAAAAATCGAGGTCGGTCACTTCAAACGCCGATATAAGCACTATTTTCGCGTCCGGCTTGATCATCTTGACGCTTGCTGCAAGCTCAAAGCCCGTCATCCGCGGCATTCGTACGTCCGAAATTACAAGGGCGTAGCCTTTGGAATTCAGCTTAAAGTGCTCGAGCGCCAGAACAGGATCGGAAAAGCCAAAGACGGTGTAACCGTGCTTGCTGAATGCCTGCCGGAAAGTCACGACAATGTCCAACTCGTCATCGACTACCAGTATGGATTGCGCGCGGGGCAACTTAACAACAGCACCTTGCGCTGACCCCAGCCGTTCCTGTTTGGAAGTGGCGCGATGCCAAGCCATAGTGAAAGATTGATAGGGGCTTGTATCGCATGCGAATAATTATTCTATAGAATCGCCCCAAGCAAAAGCATTATTCAACTATCGACTTGTAAACGTCGATCATGACCCGGTGGCGCATCGCGCTCTGCAAGGTTCCTGCCTTTTGCTCAAGCTCCATCTTCCGTACTTCGTTTCCTAGCCGTTCAAGGAGATACCTGCACGATATGCAGCAGGAGCTCGGGTAGGTCGATCAAAAGCAGATTTACGCGGCAGAAAAAGATTTGTGAAATAGCGGCATTTTTATTTCGGGATTTTGCTGGTAAGCTGTGACTGCTCATCAGCTCTTGCTTCAAGA
>DATEUD010000106.1:0-23460 GCA_035283265.1 Nitrososphaera sp. | reverse complement strand
CGGCGCCGAACCTGTGCTTATCACCTTCAGGACATCGTCAACGATCGCCTTGGCCGGCCTACGGCATAGTCGACAAAATCCGGGTCGCTGTTTGACTTTTCCACCGCACGGTTGATGCGCTTCGAGTCGGATGCCGGCAGGTACTTTGCTGCGTCGATGCCTTCCTTCGATCTATCCGTCATCAGGCATCTATAACACAACAATTCTCATAATGGTTACTGCTTTGCAGACACGCCACCGTCCACCATCATGACCGTGCCGGTGACCCATTTAGAGTCGTCGGAGCAGAGGTAAGCCACGGCGCCGGCGATGTCCTCCGGCTCGCCCACCTTGCGCAGCGGGAATGACGACTCGAGTACTTTTTTCGCCTCCTCGTCCTGCAGGTAGGGCTCTATTATCGAGCTCCTTATGGTGGAAGGGGCGACGCAGTTGCAGCGAATGTTGTGTTGCCCGTATTCTACCGCGATGCTCCGTGTAAACATTATTACGCCGGCCTTGGTCACGCCGTACACAGACAATGGGACTTTGGGTATGGCCCTGACACCGAGCACCGACGAAATATTGACGATGTTGCCGCCCCCATTTTTCATCATCATCGGGATCACTGCCTTTGTCATCCGGAACGTGCCGACAAGATTGGTCTGTAGAAGGGCGTCCCACCGGGTCTCGTCCATTTCATGGAACGGCTCCGGGTCGTTTATGATGCCGGCGTTGTTCACCAGAATGTCTATCTTGTCAAATGACTTGATAGTCTGGTCCACCGCGCTCAGCACTTCGGCCTCTTTGGTGATGTCAGTTATTATCGTCATGGTGTTCTTTTTGTCGCCAACTTCAGATGCGGCCTTTTGTAGCTTGTTCCTGTCTCTGCCGAGGAGCACTACTTTGCACCCTTCAGAAGCGAGCCTCTTTGAAATGGCCTTCCCTACTCCGCCACCTGCGCCCGTAACCATAGCAACCTTGCCCTTTATCATGCCCATTATTTCGGCAGATATTCTTTTAAAGTTGACTAGACAGGACCTTGGCAACCGCCGCTTCAAGCTCTGAAATGACTGCTGAAGCGTCTGCCGAGTCGCTCTTGAAGGTGGCGCCGGCGGCATAGGCGTGGCCGCCCCCTTCAGGCAGGTTCGCCGCGACGTCTCTGCACGAAATTGCGTCGTTGTTGCGCCGGATGCTCACCTTGCCCTTGGCGCTGTAAAACATCGCAAGGTCGGCGTTTGTCTTGGCAAACACCTCTTCGGAAAACAGGCTGCTCTGCAGATATGGCGATGACTGCACGTATGCCACCTTGATCCTGCCGACAGACCTTATCTGCATGGTGGCAAAGACTTGTGCCTTGGCTTCGTCGCGCAGGCGCACATAATCATTGTAGTCGGCCTGCATCCCGACGTCCCACAGCACTCCTTTTGCAGACTTTCTTGCCAGCCCTGACAACCTGTCGTAAAAGTCGGGGAACGTCTGGTAGTAGTGTATTATCTCCGATATTGGCGTCAGGTACTGATCCTTTGTGAAAAAGTCCATAGTGTGAGCCATGCCTGCCAGCTTCGCTGCAAGCGCGTTGCCCGGCAAAAGGGTTTCATGCATCAGGTCGGCCGCGCACTTGTTTCCTGACGCGTCGAGCACGATTTCCACAAACGGCTTGATAGCGTCAATCGCTTGCTGCGACCACGGATGATGATCGACCCACATTATTTTCCAGCCATTTCGCACAGCATCTGAAAATGTCTGCCTGCAGGTTTCGATCAGGTCGTCGTTGAGCCCGAGGTCAGCAATGATTATCAAGCCGCGCTCGGGCGAATAGTGAGTCGCAGAATAGATAAAGTTGCCAAGCTTTTGGAAATTCTCCGCGCCGTAGCCGAGGAAAACGGTCATTGCCTGCGGATAGCGCAAGAGCCCGATAGTGGCGGAATAGAGCCCGTCAAGGTCTGACTCGTGAGAGAATATCATGATCTTCATTTGCATAGCACCTTTTTCAGCAGGCCGGTCTTTTCAAATATCTTGTTCTGAGGTATTATGCCGCCAAAGTCTGATCTCAAAAGCGGTGTGTTGTTGAGCGCCACGTAGCAGCTGATGCCGGCACTGTTTGCCGCCTTGACTCCAAGCGGTGCGTTTTCAACGACCGCCGCGTCTTTGGGCCTGACCTTCATGAGCCTGAGCGCCTCTAAAAAAGCAGAAGGGTCGGGCTTGCCCTTTTCAATGTTGTCCGCGGTTATGATCACGTCGAACCTGTCCTTGCCAAACGCTTCTTCAAGTATAGTTTCAACGTCATTCTTGGTCGAGCCGCTCACCACCGCAATGGAGCATTCCATGTCGCGGATCATTTCCCTGACGCCTTCAAACGGCTCGGAGCTCCTAATCGCCTTGAATATCCGGGACTTTTCATCGTGAACCCTGCGGGCAAGCGAGCGGTCGGAAAAGTTCTTTTGCTCAAATATTTTTTCAATCAGCTCTATCCCGCGCATCCCTTCAATGAGGTAGATGTCGCGCTCGTTGATCTCAAGCCCGGCTATCTTCGCAAACGCAGACTTCCACGTCTGATAGTGGGTCGGCATGGAGTTGACAAGCACGCCGTCAAGGTCGAATATCAACCCTTTCACAGCCCTATCTGGGAATGATGGCTATAAATTTCAGCGCAGCTTATCCAGCTCGCTGTCGTCGCGGTAGTGATCAGGGTTGAGGCGGAAGCCCCTCACATCCTCGCGGGGCACGTCTTTCAGCTTCAAATAGTATTCAAGATTGGCCTTTTTCATCTGCTTGCCAAGCCAAATGACGAACCGTTGCTCAACGTCGTTGCCCTCCTGCTTTTGTATTTCGGGGTAAAGGTCGAGCAGCTTTTCCACGAAATCCGGGTCAAAGTAGATGTAGAAAAAGTCCCAGCCCAAGGCCTTGCCGCTTGACGAGCATTCGATCTTGCCCTTTTCGTGGGCGCCCCATTCCAGCGTGCCAATGAACTCCATTACGTTGGGCCTCTCTTTTTCAAAGTCAAGGCACGACCCCTGCACAATTATCATCGGTGGCCTGTTCACAATCTTGCGGTTCAAGGTCAGTATGATTTGGGTCGTTTTTGCTATATAAGCGGAATGCCTTACAAATATCGCTGGAGCACGCCGATCGCCCTGTTTACGCCGAGGTCCAAAAAGTAGTTGCCTATCCTCGGGCCCCTGTCAGCATTGAGGAACATCATGTACAACAGCGTAAAGAACTCTTTCGGCTCCATGCCGTTATTCCTTGCGACATCGAACACCTTGGACTGCAAGTTCTTGGCATTGTCTCCGCTGTCGGGCATGCCGGCAAACGGCCTGACCACTTCAATCAGTTCCTGAACTGCCTTTCGCTGCGAGCCGGAAAGCTGCACCTCGAATTTTTCATCCTGCCTGTTGTCGTCGGCCCAGTTGGACGCCAGCTTGATCTTGCGCATGATGCCGTCAGTTTTTCCCTTGACCATGCCGTATTTGGCAAGTCGGTTGAACACCTTTTCATCCCTGTCGTCGCCCGGCGGGAATATCGACGCCTGTTGCGCGATAAAGCGGTAGAGCACGTGCGGGTCAGGCTGCTCTGGCGGGTCCAGCTTGCTGATGTATTCATAGATTCCCCTAGTCTTCGTCAGCTTTGCCGGGTTACCTTCTTTTATCTTGCCAAAGTAGACGTCTTCGTAATAGTCATACTCGTCCATAAGCGCCGGCACGTCGTCCAGCCCTACGTGGCGCGTGCCCGTGATTCGCTTGAACAGCAAGAGCAGTAAAGACTCGGGCGTGCCGTAGCGCAGCCACATTTGTGGCGTCAGCACGTTGCCGGCAGACTTGCTTATCTTTTTCCCAGATTTGTCAAGGAACATTTCATACTTTACGTGCATGGGGTGGGCGTAGCCCAGGATTTCGTCAGCAACCCAGTCGTTGACCCTGACCGAGTCCATGATGTCCTTGCCGTAGGCTTCAAACCTGATGTCGAGAGCCTGCCACCTTGCGCCAAATTCGACCTTCCACGCGAGCTTGCCCTCGCCTGTTGAGATGTCGGCCTCGCCTTTGTGCCCGCAGCCCTTGATGTGTGTCTTGCCTATCGTGCCGCCAGAGCAGACGTATGCAACCTTTTTTTCGTTAGGGAAATATTTTTGAGCAACCGCGGTGTAGAGCCGGCCGCAGTTCTGGCACACCGGGAAGTACGGCAGTACTTCGATGTACTTGTCCTGGCCTACAAACTCGGCTATTTTCTGGCCCAGCTTGCCGCTGCTCTTCAATATGGTGTCAATCTGTCTGACAAGCAAGCCTTGTTTGTACGCTTCCCTGCCGCTCTGGAAGCGGTACTTTATCCCTGCCTTGTCAAGGCCGTCTAAAAGAAGGCTGCTCATGTGTGCGCCGTAGGAAGCGTGACAGCTGCCAAACGGGTCGGGGATGCTTGACACCGGCTTGGCGATATGTTCCTGCAGCCAACCGGGCTGGCCGTGCGGTATCTTGCGCAGGCCATCCATGTCGTCAGAGTAAGCAATCAGTTCAGACTTGAAGCCAAAGTTCTGGAGGGCAAGCGCAATGCCGTAGGCTCTCACCGCGTCGCCAATGCTGCCAATGTGGGGTATGCCGGACGCGCCAAGCCCGCTCTCAACCCTTATCAAATCCAGGCTGCGGCCCAGCTTTTTCTCTCTCCTTATCAAAACGTCTGCAACCTTATCTATCCAAGTGCCCTTGCCGATCACTATTTGCTCTTCCATTTACAACACCTTTGAAACGTATGCGCCGTCCTGGCGGTAGCCAAATTTCCTGTAATACTGCCTTGTGCCGACGGCGCTTATGACTGCAATCTTTTGAACACCCAATTCATCCTTTGCTATCAGCTCGGCTTCTTTAAGCAGCTTGTTGCCGTATCCCCTGTGCTGGTAGCTCTCGCTGATCTTTTTGCTTCCCACACTTACTGCCTGCCCGTAGACATGCAGTTCGCGCACAATGGCACTGTTAACAAGCTCCCCCCTGTGCGGCCTTGTCACCTTCCGCAGCCGCAAAAAGCCAAGTAAGGTGTCGCCGTCACTGCTTTCGTACGACAGGAATATTTCGCGCCCGCCTGAAGCAGAATAATCAGTTCTCCTCAATATTACCCCGTCTTCTGTAGGATACCTTCTCTGCAGGCCGGTCTCTCTGCACCTGATGCACCTACACTTGCTGCCCTGCTGCCTCAGCTTTTGCAAAACTATTTGCCGGAGGTTGCCGTTCTTTGGTCCTGCAATGATGTCCTTTGATTCAATCTCGCGCTGCACCCGCATTATCCGCACCCACTCTGGCACAAGTTTTTTCGATTCGACGATCACGTTGACCAGATCATTGTCAGAATAAGCCTGATAGTTGCCGCTCTTGTGCATCTTGAAGAGGCCGGTGTGCTCGAGCACAAGCGTCGGGTAGATCTTTAGCATATCAGGCTTGAAGGAGTCGTCATTAAACAGCCGATGGAAATCTTCAATGTCTTTTTCCGGCGAGCTCCCTGGGAGGCCGGGCATCATGTGCGCGACTATCTTGTATCCGGAATCGCGAGCAATCTTGAACGCGTCAACAACATCATCAAGCGTGTGGCCTCTGTTAACCAGCTTGTAGACGTTGTTGCGGAGGGACTGGACGCCGATCTCTACCCTTGTTACTCCAAGCTCGAGCATGAGGTCTATCTGTGGCTCCTTGCAATAGTCCGGCTTTGTTTCAACGGTAAAGCCGACGCACCTGTTGTCGGCGGTTTCATTTACAGCTATTGCTTGCTCTAGGCTTGATGATTTCCTGCTGTTGAGAGCGTCGTAGCACGACTTTGCAAACTGTCTCTGGTAGTCTGCCGGCATGAATGGGAACGTGCCACCAACGATCACGAGCTCGGTCTTGCCCGTATCGTGCCCTCTTGCCTGCAGCTGCTCCAACTTGCCACGGACTTGATGGTATGGGTCATAGCTGAACTTTTGCGCGGCCTTTGTCGCTGGCTCTGTGCCTGTATAGCTAAGAGGCGTATTGAACTCGATGCCGCCGGGGCAGTAGGTGCATCTGCCATGGGGGCATGCGTACGGCTTGGGCATGACTGCAACCACCGCGACACCGGAGGCGGTCTTGGCCGGCTTGATCATTAGCACGCGGCGATAGCGGCTGTCGTGCAGGTATTGCATTATGTGCTCGTTCCTTGGCATCGTGTTCAAATGATAATCTGACGCCACCTCCCTGAGAACCTTGAGGACCTGCCTCATTGACAGTAGGTTCCTGTTCTCAATCTGCGCTGCAATGGACCTGCAGGCCTGCTGGTAGCTGTCAGTCACTGAAAGCAATTCTGGAAAATTACCGCTGTTCGCATATTAATTTTTGTTTACAACACTACCTTCTTGCCGTCTATTCCGGCGACAACTTCGCCCCTACCCTTCTCTATCCTTCCAATAGTCTTGCAGCACATCTTGTATTTTCCAAAAACCCTGATGATGTCGTCGGTGCTTGCCTTCGGGGCAATGACGCAAAAGCCCACGCCCATGTTAAATGTGCGGTACATCTCCTTACTGTCGATCTCGCCGTCAACCTGTATTTGCTTGAATATGCCCATCGGCGGCGGCACGCCGACAAGGTCGTACCTCACCGTGGAGTTAAGGCGCGGCAGCTTTGTGAACGAGCCGCCAGTAATGTTTGCAAGGCCATTTACCCCGATCTTTTTCTTTAGAATTTCCATCACAGGCCTGACGTAAATTCTGGTCGGGATCAAGAGCTCTTCGCCCACCGTCTGGACAAGGTGGTCGGCATTATCGTCCACAGAATATTTTGATAACAAAACCTTGCGCGCAAGTGTGTAGCCGTTAGAGTGGAGTCCGCTGCTTTCAACTCCTAGGATGATGTCGCCGGGCTTTATCGCGCCGCCCAGTATGGGCTCGTCCTTCACCACTCCCATGACCATCCCTGCAAGGTCGAACGCGTTCTCTTCGCCGGCTATGACGTCTGGCAGCACAGCAGTCTCGCCGCCGACGATTGCCATCTGCGATTGCCTCGCGCCTTCTACAAGACCTTTGGCTATTTCCTGCAGGAGCCATTCATTTGGCTGCCTGAGAGCAACGTAATCAATAAAGCCGACAGGCTGCGCGCCGACGCAAATTACGTCGTTGACGTTCATTGCCACGCAGTCAATGCCGACGGTGTCAAACCTGTTCATCAGCTGCGCAACGAGCACCTTTGTGCCGACGCCATCGGAATGAAGCGCAAGTAGCTCAGAGCCAAGCTTGATCAGGCCCGCGTAGTGGCCAAAGCCGGACACCACCTTACCTACTGCAATCATCCCGTGGGTTACAGATATTATCTCGCCGATCGACCGCTGCGCCGTCCGTATCTTGCTCACGTCGACTCCGGCGTCGTGGTAGGTCATGCCCCTGCGCTTCAACGATACAAGGCAGCCTGAAGTCTTTTAATAAATGTTCGAATTTGCAGAGTAACCATCCTTACACCGCGCTCAACAAAGATCCTACACTACTTTAATATAGAAATTAAATGCAATAATCTCCATAGTAAATGGACGCACGCAACATCGGCCTTCGCAACATCGAAGTTGCCGACACAAAGATATGCTCTATTGACGGCGAGAACGGCAAGCTAATTTACCGGGGCTATGACATTCTCGACCTTGTAAAACACTCGACCTACGAAGAGACTGCCTACCTCCTACTTTTTGGCGACCTGCCGACGGCCGACCAGCTGACGGATTTCAAGCGCAGGCTTGTAGAGGCCCGCGGGATACCGGAGCCCCTCATAAAGAGCCTGAAGAATCGCCCCAAGCGCGCGCAGCCGATGGATGTCTTGCAGTCGTGCATCTCCGAGCTGGCAGACTATGACCTCAACATCGAGGATAACTCCAAGGAGGCCCACGTGAGGCGCGCAGTCACGCTCATTGCAAAAATACCAGCGATTGTCACCGCCTGGAACCGAGTGAGAAACGGCCAGCATGTCGTCGACCCACTCGAGGAAAGGTCTCATGCCGCCAACTTTCTCTACATGCTGAGGGAGGTCGAGCCGTCTGCCGAGGAGGCCAAGGTGATTGACATCTGCCTCATTTTGCACGCAGAGCACAGCTTTAACGCTTCCACTTTTGCCGCGCGCGAGATCGCTTCAACCAGGGCACACATGTACGCCTGCATCAGCGGCGCGGTCGGTGCTCTGTCCGGCGAGCTCCACGGTGGGGCAAACGTGCAGGTTATGAAGATGCTACGGGAGATTGGCGAACCCACCAGTGTGGACAAGTGGGTCGCAAACCGCCTCCAGTCGGGCGGCAGGATAATGGGAATGGGCCACGCAGTATACAGGACGACGGACCCGCGCGCAGAGGTCCTGGCAAGACTGTCTGCGCGAATCTCCCGGGAAAAGAACAACAAATGGTTCGAAATAACAAAGCGCGTTGAGGATGCCACACAAGATTGGATGAAAAAGAACAAGGGGCAAGTGATATACCCAAACGTCGACCTCTACAGCGCCTCCCTGTATTACAGCATTGGAATCCCCATGGATCTCAACACGCCTATTTTTGCAACATCAAGGATATCGGGCTGGTCTGCCCACGTCATTGAAGAAAAGTTTGCGGAAGCCGCGCCCAAGCCGGCGCTCTACCGCCCCAAGGCAGTCTATGTCGGCAAGTACTGCGGTCCGATGGGCTGCGAGTACACGCCGATCTCGGGCAGGCAGGAGCAGCACACTTCTTAAATAGGCTGTATGGAACAGACAGAGATCAGCTCGCACAATGGCAACTTTGCAGCAGAAAAAGAGAAAGAGGTCTCGGGGCAAGGGGCAAAAGGCCACTCTGGGCCAGAAGGCGCTCGAGCTCCACAGGCGCCTGCGCGGCAAGATAGAGGTGCGGGGCAAGGTCTCTGCAAGGTCTCCACAAGAAATTAGCATCGCCTACACTCCCGGAGTCGCCGAGGTCTGCATGGAAATTGCAGCAGACAGGCAGAAGGCATATGAATACACCAGCAAGTGGAACAACGTCGCGATAGTGACAGACGGCACAAGGACGCTTGGCCTCGGGTCACTGGGGCCTGAGGCAGCCCTTCCAGTGATGGAAGGCAAGGCATTGTTGTACAAAGAGTTTGGAAATGTCAACGCGTTCCCGATATGCCTACAGACTACTGACGCCGACGAAATAGTAAAGACGGTCAAGAACATCGCGCCGGTGTTTGGCGGCCTTAACGTTGAGGACATCGAGACCCCGAAGGTACTAGAAATAGTGGACAGGCTCACAGAGGAGCTGGACATCCCGGTCTTCCACGACGACCAGCACGGCACTGCAGTGGTCACGCTTGCTGCACTCCTCAACGCATTGCGGTTCACAAAGAGAAAGCCGGAGGACACGAGCGTGGTGGTGGCAGGGGCAGGCTCTGCCGGCTATGGCATCGTAAAAATTCTGTACGCAATAGGTATTCGCGACATAGTGGTCACCGATTCTCAGGGCGTCATCTCTAGCGCAAGGGCGCCGGAGACCATGAACAGGTACAAGAACGAGCTTGTCTCGATAACGAAGCCCAAAAAAGATGTCATCTCGTTGGCAGAGGCGGTCAGGGGCAGAGACGTCTTTATCGGCGTATCCGGCATCAAGAACCTCATGGCCGCCGGCATGGTGAGGTCGATGAGCAAGAGCCCAATAATATTCCCGCTTACAAACCCCGACCCCGAGATACACCCAAAGGAGGCACTTGACGCCGGGGCAAGTGTGATAGCCACAGGCAGCTACAAGTTTGAGAACAGGGCAAACAATGTGCTTGTCTTCCCGTTCACGATGAGAGCCATCCTCGACAACAGAATACAGAAAATAAGCCAACAATTGCTTGTGAATGTGGCGTACGCGCTTGCAGACCTCATACCAAAGGACAGGCTGAGCTCGTTCAACATCGTCCCGGATGTGACTAATCCTAGAATTCAGGAAGCAGTGAATAAAGCAGTGCGCTCGGCTACTGGCTGAGCTTGTTCTTCAGCCACTCTTTGGCCCTTCTTTCGGCCATATGCTTTCTCAGGATAATCATGGCCATTTCGTAAAAAGTGACGCCGTTTTTCTGCGACTGGGCGTCGATCCATCTCAATCCCTCGGCCAGCTCAGAGTCGTTCTCGGACATGACCACAAGGTCGTCTATTATCCCCATGAACTGGTCGTCAACGTTGTCTTTGCTGCCTAGCATCTGGGGTGGGGTTGCGCATTAGCGATTTTACTTAATGATTCAAGCACTGTTGACAGTTTGAATATATTATTTTGACAAGCCAGTCCGCATTATAGTGAAAAATTTAGTTCGGGCATTCAAAGACTTAAAATACATCCTCAAGTTGTCTTTAGTGTCAAATGGGTATTGATGGCTATCTCTCGTTGGTCGGAGGATTTGTGATTTGAAGGTAAAATTTGGCTTTACGCAGGGGCTCAACGTCGCCAGGCTGGGGCTTGACGAAAACCAGATCATGACTGCCGCGCAGATGGCAGACAGGCTGCGCTATGATTCGATATGGGCAATGGACCATTCGAACGTTCCGCAGTGGAAGAACGCGATTGTAAACGACGCGTGGCTCATGTTGGCCGCGCTCGGCTCCATCACGCGCAACGTCGAGCTCGGGACGTGCGTTACCGACGCAATCCGCAGGCACCCGTCTGCAATCGCGCTGTCTGCAATCACGCTTGATAGGATAACCCAGGGAAGAGGCATCCTTGGCATCGGGGCTGGCGAGGCCCAGAATGTGGTCGACTTTGGGATCGAGTTCAGTAAGCCCGTTACGAAATTCAGGGAGCAGCTTGAAGTCATTGAGCGGCTGTTCGAGTCGGACCCGGATAACCGCGTCAACTACAATGGCGAATACTACAAGCTCATCAATGCTTGCCTTCAGGCAAAGAGCATAAGAAAGCCTAGGCCGCCAGTCTATATCGCCGCTGGCGCGCCCAAAACGCTAGAGCTGTGCGCAACGTACGGCGACGGATGGATCCCGATCGGCTATACTCCAGAGCTCTTCAAGCATCACGCAAACGTAATCCGCGACCATGCGAAAAAGCAGGGCAGGGACCTTTCTGACTTTCAGTTTGCAAACGACGTCGACGTGTATTTCACAGAAGACGGCGAAGAGGCGTGGAACAAGATGAAAAACGCGGTCAAGGTGAGCCTCTTCAAGCCGGAGCTTCTCAAGGTGCACAACATCCCGCAGGACTCGGAGTTTGACTTCCGCAAGTATTTCACGGAATACGCCATGAACAAGCCGGAGTTGATGGAGCAGATGAAGCGCGCCGCCATGAAGATACCGGACAGCGTCGCCCGCACCGCAATAGGGGTAGGCAAGCCGGACGACGTGATCGCGATGCTCGAGCGCTTTATCAAGGCCGGGACCAACCACTTTATCATCCGGTTCTGGGGAGAAGGCTACTTCCGCAGCATCGAGCAGTTTGGCAACAAGGTCATCCCCTACTTTAAAGACCAGTCGAAAAAGTAGTCACTGGAACGAGTCGAGCGAGAGCGTCTTTTCAACTTCTTTTCTGTCATGCACATTGCCGACCGGCTCGGCGTCAAACCCCATTTCGGAAAGTGCACCGGCAAACTCTTTTGCAAAGCCGTGAAACGTGTATACCTTGTCCGGCCTGCACTGCTTGACTGCAGTCACTAGTTCCTTGTAGTCGCAGTGATCCGACAGTGGCATCACGTAGTCGAGGCCCATCATGTACCTATAGCGGCTGCCGATTGCCCAGCCTGTGAAACCGATGGTCACGGCTCCGTACCTGTCCTTCATTTCCTTTACAAACGCGTTCCTTTCAGACATGAGCGGCGCGACCATCACCCACGGCTTGTTTTTTGATAACACCCCCTGTTCTTCTGCCTTCTTGTGGGTTATCTCGCCTGTCAGCTTTACCCCAAGCTTGGAATATACTGAGTTTATCTTGGCGACCGAGTCGTGCATTACCGGGTCCCAGTGGCCGAACAGCTTTGTCAGCAGCTGCGCCTTGCCGAGAGTGTAGCCCATCAATATTACCGGGATGCCAAGGTCGTACATTTCAGAAATTATCTTGTTTGTCCTGTGGATCACTTCTGACAGCGGCGGAAATACGTACTCTGGCCGGCCAAAGGTAGACTCGATTATCAGCGTGCGGGCGTGGGGCATCTTTGCCGGCTTCATAAACGCCCGCTCTCTCATTGAAATGTCGCCGGTGTAATAGACATCGTCGCCCACTAGGAGGCCCCTTGAGCCAAGGATGTGGCCCGTGTCAACGAGCTGGAAGCCGTCGTACTTTTGTGCCGCGTCAACTATTTCATAGCCCCTTGCCTGCGCAATGAGCGTGGTTTCTTTTGAAGCAAGCACCTGCGTCCTGATCTTTTTCCTGCCGCGTTTGTGCAGGTGGTCAACATGAGCATGTGAAACAAAAGTAAAATCGCAATCGACTGGATGGGAAGGGTCAAGCGTTATCGTGGTGCCGTTTTGCTGCACCATTATCCCTGAGTGGCCAAGCGTTACTCTCCCCGTCATCCCGAGCTGTCATGCCTAGCTGCCTATGAGTATTTTAACATTTAGCTACTAGCTACTAGCTACTAGCTACTAGCTGGCTTAGTGCATAAAGTCCAGTTTGTTAACGATTTTCTTAACAAACAGCCGACTTTTTTAACAGCTGTATCGCTAGTGATTATTTCACTCAACTGCTTTGAGCATAAGAAAACTGAAAAAATGAGGAAAGAAGGATCACGCTATCCGATATTGTTCAAGCTTATTCGAAGGAAAGTCAAGATATACTTGTGAGCCATTGAAGGCTTTGACGTGCGACTTTGGCACGTTGTATTCTCTGAATTCGCTTGCCAAAATGATTATTGATTCGTCATCGTCTGCGGCTATGTATCCAACTTGCTGTCCATCTTCTGTTCTTGCACTTTTGTGTATCACTTTATCCCATTGCACGGCTGCTGGTTCTTACAATTTTTCACCTGATAATAATAGAGCCCAAGCTTTCTTAACCGTCGCTTAACTAGGTCAATTAACATGGTTAATCCATGTTAATTAAAGGAACTGAGGCTAGGACTTACATGTTGAAAGCACAATTCTTGATATGCAATTCGTGCTTTTGGTGTGCGTCAACTCTGACAGACTGTTTTGCTGTGAGCAAATGTCCCAGCTGCGGTAGCAATGGCGTAGAAACAATCCCCATTGCCTCGAATGAAACTTACAAATTCAATTATTCTGCGAAGGATGGCGTAACGCTGGAATTTGCCTAGATTATCTTTATTTTTCAGCGCGGCCCTGATGAAAATACTTGGAGCTGCGAACCCGGAACTTGCTGACTATAGTGTTGATCTCACTTATGGCTTTGTTGCAGTGTCTGCAACATCCATTGTGCTCCATCTGCACCCGCGCGTAGACAGCACGATATTGTTGGTTTTGTCGATGGATGACAACTGCTGTTGACAGAGGGCTAGGTCGGCAGTACGGGGGCTGGCATAAAAAGAGTAACTTAACCATGTTAATTATGACGTAAATACAGAATCGGGCATACAAGAAGCCGCACATCCAGTCTAGAAAATGGTTTGCAAGAACATCTGTGAAAGGTACAAAGCAATAAAGGATAGGAGAAGCAGCTATTATGCTCAAGGCTACAAAAGGTGTCAGGTATGCGAGATTTTTATCAGATGGGGAGGAACCAAATGCCCCTGCTGTCAAAGCACACTGAGAACTAGACCGCACAACAGAAAAATAAAGAGCGGAGGAATAGGAATTAACCATGTTAATCATGACCTAAATACCATAGTTTGGTAAATCTGAATAGGTCATGAAAAGGAAGAATAAGCACCAGAATGTTCCCTTTAGGATTACAAAGAATAAGGTTTTCGCGTATGGAATCATGGCGACAGCGGTTGCAGCTATAGGCTACTTTGGATGGTATGCAATGATACCTGCAAATGGCACATTTCCGGTTTTTGCTCCGCGAGACAACCACTTCATCAAAGCTTTACATTCGACTTCTGGATATCAATACGTCAGCATATCTTCCGGGTCGGTCAAGGGCCTCAGGAGCAGCGGCGGCGGGGGCATCATCAACCCAGAGTATGTGTTCACCAAAGGTGATGTGCAGTCGATACATTTTATCAACGAGGATAGGGAGACTCATTCTCACCATAATCTAAACATCGACGCGTTTAATGTGCATACAAGAGATTTGAATTACTATGAAAGCCAGACGATAGACTTTATCCCAGACAAGGCGGGCACATTTGAATACTATTGCAGTATTCACCCAGAGATGAAAGGAGAAATAACCGTACTAGGGTAGAATGCCATATGGGTGAAGAGCGAGGTACAAGTGATTCAAAATCAGGACCACGTCATGATATCCTGAAATTGCTTGATGGTTTCATTGACCAAATACAGCAATTGAGAAAAATAATGCTTGGGGTGTCCATTTCCGGGATAGTGCTCGCTCCACTGGCCATTGTATTATCCGGCTATCTGATATTGCACCCATCATTTTTTGCAATATTGGAAATAGAAAACGAATTTGGGCTAGTTTTGAGCGTCTTGCTCGCAGCAGTAATCATCATCTCCGGGATCTGGCTTGTAACTGGCATCAGGCAGTATCGTCTAATTGAGACATGGAAGAGCCGATATCAAGAATTTTCAAAAGAAAAAGAAGAACTTGATAGAAAGATTGCATCACGGTTTGGCCTAAATGAGGACTAGCATACGAATTGCCTTTCCAGGGGCATTAGTATCATTCTCCTTTCTCCGTGGAAACATCTTTTCATAGGGTTCAAGAATATTTTTACAAAATTCGATGCCGGTTCCAGTTGGTTTATAGATTGCAACTATCCTTTTTCCTACCGTAATTTCGTTTCTGACAATCAGTCCGTTCTGCTGCAAATCATCAAGAATTACCTTGTGCTTCTTCAAATTTAATCCGCAAAAGCTCACCAACGCGGTTTGGTTCAGTTCACCATATTCGACTAGCTTTAGAATAATGTCTTTGACGATGTATATCCGATCTCTGTAGGAACTTGCTGAACCAGACAAACCGGCTAAAATGCGGTGACAGACACTGCCATATAACTCTCAAGTTAACAAGGTTAAGGCAGGCTTTAATAGCAAAAAATAGTTGAGGAATCCACCTCGAAGTATTAGAGCAGAATCGAGCTCAGCCCTGTCCTGGCCCTGACCGCTACGCCAATCCTCGTGAGCACGTTGCTTCAGGACAGGGCTGCAATCGATTTGTATTATGTTTGGGCTTTGGCATTTGCAAGATCGACTTTTTACACAAGGCCCCTACTAGCTACTAGCGACGTTTAAGAATGGGCGCACAGCAAGCTAGAATGTTTGGTCAACCTCGGCATCCTAATCTCCGGCAGGGGGAGCAACATGGAAGCAATCCTTGCCGCGATCAAGTCCGGCAAAATAAAAAACGTCAAGCCGTGCGTCGTGATCTCAAACAAGCCTGACGCCGCAGGACTAAAGATCGCTTCCGATAAATACAATGTGCCGACCAAGATAATATCCTCAGACGGCCTCAAGGGGTGGGACTATGACCAAAAAGTTATTGCCGCATTGCAGCAGTATAGCGTGACGCCGCAGGACGGCCTCGTGTGCCTCGCCGGCTTTATGAGGATAATAAGTCCCAAATTTGTCAGGCAGTACAAAATGAGAATAATCAACATTCATCCGGCTCTTTTGCCGTCGTTCCCCGGGCTCCACGCGCAAAAGCAGGCGCTTGACTACGGCGTCAGGGTCACGGGCTGCACGGTGCATTTTGTCAACGAAGGAGTCGACTCGGGGCCGGTGATACTGCAAAGGCCTGTGTGCGTCATGGACGGCGACGACGAAGAAACCCTGTCTGAAAGGATCCTTGAGCAGGAGCACCTGCTCTACCCGGAAGCGGTAAGGCTGTTTGGCGAGGGCAGGATAAAAGTGCAGGGCCGCCGGATTTCAATAAGCTAGGCAACTTGCCGCCTTCAAGGCTGCTAACAATTTGTCCTTGTCGTCGATCATTCTCACCAGCGCTTCCAGACCGTACGCCGGCACCTAGTCTTCCAGCGGGTCATTTCCTTTGCCCACGTACAAACTGGTACCCTACAGCTAAAAAGCAATTACCTTCTTTTGACTAATACAATCGATCCTGCTAGGACGCTCCCCACGATAAAGAACGCAAAGTAGGGGCTGCCCGAGCCAAACGCGTCGGACGACAGCCCCGCCACGATGGGCCCTGCAGTCCACCCGGCTCCAAACAGTGTGTTGTAGACCCCGAGCTTTGCCCCTATCTGACCGGACGGCGTGTCCCTTGTCACGAGACTGAAGGTGACTGGATAGAATATGCTGGTGGCAAGCCCGACCAGTGCGATTGCGATTGCAAACGACAAGATAGACGTGAACGCAAATGAGAGCAGCATGGCTATAGCTGTCGCCGAAACGGCCAGTACAAGGGCAAGCAAGCCGTGCCCAGATATTTTTGGCACAACCATCAAGGTGGCAAACCGCGATATGCCAAACACGAAAAACAGAATCTCGATGTCTTGGCTTGTCACCGACGCCTCGCTCATGTATGCGGGGTACACGGCAAGTACAACCCCGAATGTGACTGCATAGTAAAGTATGACCGAGCTGAGCGTCGGATGTGCGGTCAGCTCTCTGACTATCTGCACGGTGCCGGCGCGAACCTCCAGGTCCTTCTGCACAGCAGGCCAGCCGTGGCGGCGCAAGAGCACGGACGGTACGACTCCTGCAGCCATGACTACCGCGGCAAGCTGGAAGAGCATGGCGAAGTCAAACGCGTCCAGCGCCAGCTTGCCAATGAGCGGGCCGACCATAAAGCCCAGAATCCACGCGGCGATGAATGTCGAAATGCCCTTGACCCTCTTGTCCGGAGGCGAGTTGGTGGATATGAGCACCTCTGCGGAAGGCCAAAAGAGAGCATGGGCCACGCCGGCAAGAGCCCTATAGAACATCATCTCCGGCACGGATTGCACGGTGGACAGCATAAAGATCGAAAACACGTTGAGCAGTATGCCGGACACGAGCATGTAGGACTTGTTGAGCCTGTCAAGCAAAATGCCGACGAAAAATGGCGCAAACATGTAGGGCAAGTAGTTCACCATCCCGATCAGGCCCACCTGCGAGTAGTCGGCGGCAAGCTCACCCCTTGCAAACACGGGCACGATCGGCGAATGCATGCCGTACGAGACGCCCACGATGGCGGCGCAAATTGCAACGAGCAGGACTGCGCGGTTCACTTGCGACCCTACTTGTACGCTGCTATGATTACCGCGCCGCCCATCATTCCCCTGTCAAACTGCACCCGCGAAAACTTTTCCTTCAGTATAGAGTCAAGCTCTGAATTTCTGGGCCAACGCAGGTACGTGCCGTAGAGTGTCTTGAATTTCAAGCCTGCCTTGCCTGCAACCAGGTAGGCAAACAGCCCGAGGAAATATTTCAGATACATCGAGACAAACGCCCTTGAAACAGAATCATCAGGCTTGCCAAGGTCAACGATCACAAGCCGGCCGCCAGACTTTAGCACCCTGTGCATTTCGGCTATCGCCTGATGGAGCTCTATCGCGTCGCGGAGCGAATAGCCGCATAGCACCGCGTCAAATGTCCCGTCACGGAAGGGCATGTATTCAAAGATGCCGGAGGAAAGCGCCGCCTGCGCGTCGGGCAAATAGTTTTTTACGTTTGCGAGCATCTCCGGGATAGGGTCGTACATCACTATCTCGGCGTCGCCGCCGGCCTCTGCAAGGGCAACGCGGGACATGTTGCCGTAGCCAGAGCCGGCGTCAAGCACGACATTGCCGGGCGTCACCCGCCCACGGATGCCGTGTAGTCTGTACTTCTCGTCCTTGCCCAGCGAGATGACCCTGTTCACCCTGTCGTAAACGGGGATTATGGAACGCAGAACTTCAATTACCTCGTCCCAGTAGCGGCTCCCAAGACCGGACAACTGGCTCCAACTTCTGCAACGCCATTATTATAGCTAATTTTGCCGGCCTTCCAGCGCCTTCTTCCAGAGGGCAATCTCGCGATCAAAGCCTTCCAGCTGCTTTTCAAACTGCCCGTCACCCAAGATGTCAGGTTTAATGAAAGTCCAGACAACTATCGCGCCGCTCTGGTTTGGAATGATTCTGACCTGGACCTTCCATGTTAGGCCAGCGCTAACAAAGATGTGGTCCAGAACACCAGCATTTCTGACCGGCACATGCTTCATTTTTGCTTTGTCTGCAACGACATGATCAAATGACTACCATCCGTTGCTGCCCTTTGTCACGGATTCTGCCGTTCCTCCAATTTCCATGCTCTTTGGGTCTCCAAAGAAATCAAACACGTCATCAAAGCTTCTGTTCACAGTCTTTGTCTTGGCAAGAACTTTGCGTGGGTTGTCTTGCAATCCTACGAATGGTAAATCACCAAGAAATAGAAAAGCATTTTATCTATAAAGTGTGCAAGCGCCTTTACCGTGGTCAACTACCGCTGCCCAAAGTGCAGCTCGCCCCATTCAATCGGAGTCGACAAGATATTTGACGGACGGCTGATATTCCGCTGCTCCAAATGCAAGATTTGTTCCATAGTTCCAACAGCGGGAAACACAGACGAGGCTTACCTTGACTTTCTCGACCGATATGAGAGCGGCACCGGCGTCGAAGACGCTGCAGACCTGAAACTCTTGATGGAGCAGGAAAGGATAATCCGGCCTGCCGCAGAGATAGGCGCTCTTATGGCAGCCGCCAACGCAGCCGGTGACCCGCTCCTTGAAGAAGTGCTGCGCTCGCAGCAGGACTATGTTGTTGACTTTCAGGCAATTGAAGAGCCGCCGCCCGAGCTCGGCTCAAACATTGAAGACCTGCCTTTGGACGAAGCCATAATCAATGTCCTGAAAGGTAAAAAGATCGAGCGCCTTTACAGTTTTCAGGAGCAGGCGATAAAGAAAATCCTGCAGGGCCATGATGTTGTAATCACAGCGCCCACCGCGTCAGGTAAGACTGAGGCCTTTTCCATACCTGTATTGCAGAAAATCGCGGAGGAACTGACGCGCTTTGGATCGCTTCGTGCCGGCGAAGGCAAGGTGTCTGCAATATTCGTATACCCGACAAAGGCCCTTTCCCGCGACCAGCTGCCAAAGATAAAAGAGCTGGCAGGGCCGCTTGGTGCAAGGGTGGCAGTCCTTGATGGCGACACTCCGGAAAAAGAGCGAAGCTACATAATGGAATCGCCGCCCGACGTCATTGTCACCAACTTTGATGTGCTGCACTACCACATGATGCACCGGACGAAATTCTCCCGCATGATAAGAACTGCGCGATTTCTGGTAATCGACGAGGCCCACGTTTACACCGGTGTCTTTGGGGCGAACGTTCACTACATCATTGCTAGGCTTGAGAGGCTTGTCGGCAAAAGGCTCCAGCTGGTCGCCGCGTCGGCTACTCTGCCAAATGGTGACGAATTCTGCCAGACGCTCTTTGGCAGAAAGATGCAGGTCGTGCAGGGCAGGGGCAGGCGGGGCAGGATAAACCTCGCGATAATCTTCCCCTCGCTACGCTCGTACAGGTCGCTTGCGCTCGACCTCCTGAAGCAGACAACAAAGAGAAGGCACAGAACGATAGCGTTTGCCAGCTCGCACCTCGGCTCTGAGCTGATGGCGTTCTACGGGTCGCGGCAGGGAGTCAGCATCAGGGTGCACAGGGCCGGCCTGCCGCCTGCCCTGAGAAAGGAGTTAGAGCAGCAATTCAAGTCGGGGCAGCTCATGGCAATATCCGCGACGCCCACGCTCGAGCTTGGCATAGACATCGGTGACGTGGACGCGATAATATCAAACATCGTGCCTATCAACCGGCTCACCCAGAGGGTCGGACGCGCTGCAAGGCGCGGCCAGCAGGGGTACGCTTTTCTTGCTCTTGGCAACGACCCGATAAGCCAGTACTACAAGTTGCATCCTGCAGACTATTTGACTGACCACGAGTACGCGTACACCGACCCGGCAAATCCGTTCGTGCAGGAGTACCAGGTGCTTGCGATGACATGCGACAGGCCGCTGTCGATGGCAGAATCTAGGCCGGTTTGGAACGTGCTGCAAAAGCTCGTCTCGAAGGGCGTTGTCAAGATCGTCAGGGAAAGATTCATGCCTGACCTGAAGGGGGCCATGAAAATGCTTGGCGAGTACAGCATACGGGGCATCGGGAGCAGGGTTGACATCAAATTCAACAACAAGATCATTGGCGACAGGTCGCTCCCGCAGGCACTTGAGGAGCTGCATCCAAACGCGATATACTTTCTTGCCGGCCGCCGCTACAAAGTGCAGGCGCTACATTTTGAGCCAAACAGCCAGCCCTACGCCGAGCTTGCATTGATCCCTTCTGACTACCCGTACTACACAAAGGCGCTCACGGACGAGTGGCCCTCCATTCTGGAAGTGTACGAGAAAAAGCTTGTCATTGGCGTCGAAGTGGAGTACTGCGCGCTCAAGATCCAAAAGAAGGTACTGGGCTACGCCAACATCGAGATTGGGCAGGAGGTGACGCAGGGCAAGAAGGTGCTGCTGGACAAGCCGCTCGAATACGAACTCGTGACAAAGGGCTTTGTGTTCAGAGCGCCCCGGCCCGCCGACATCTTGCAAAAAGTTGACGATGAGCAGCACGTGGAAATGAGCGGCTTCCACGCGTCAGAGCACGTCATTATAGAAGGGAGCGCCATGATAACCGGCGGCGCGTCGCAGGACCTTGGCGGCATATCGCTTGGGTCTTCGGGGCTGATATTTGTCTACGATGGGAGCGTTGGCGGCAATGGTGCGAGCAAGGCGCTGTTTGACAGGCTCGACAAGGCGTTTGGCCGGGCGCTGCGCATACTGTCAGATTGCCCCTGCAAGAGCGAAAGTGGCTGCCCCCGCTGCACCTATTCCTACCGCTGCGGCAACAACAACGAATATCTCCACAAGCACGCCGCCATTGAGGTAATGAGCAGGATAGCAGAAGGCCAAAAGACAGAGATTGGCGAGAAGGTCTGGGGCGACAGGGCGCTCGTGTAACAGGATAAGGTTTAAGAGTAGTCCTAGGCGTTTTTAAATAAAATTGGAAGAGGCCGTTACTGCTACGCGTGCAAAGTGGCAGTCATTAGAGCACAAGGGTGTCGCATTTCCGCCTGAGTACCAGCCAAGGGGCATCGTCGTCACGATCAGGGGGGAAAAGCTGGCGCTCAACCGCGATCAGGAAGAACTCATTTATGCGTGGGCAAAGAAAAAGGACACGCATTACGTGCAGGACCCAGTTTTTCAGGAAAATTTCGTGGGTGACCTCAAAAAATTCCTGCCGGAAAAATTCGAGAACATCACGATTAAAGACATTGACTTTTCGACCGCTTACAAACTAGCCGACGAAGAAAAGAGGATGAAGGAGCATGAAAAGGAGAGGTACAAGACTCTTGCCAAAGAGGAAAAGAAAAAGATCTCGTTGGCCAAAAAGGCCGAGCGCGAAAGGCTCAAGGCGATGTACGGCAAGGCGGTGGTTGATGGAGCTGAAGTAGACATCGCAAACTGGCTGGTAGAGCCGCCTGGGCTGTTCATGGGCCGCGGCCAGCACCCAATGCGCGGGCGGTGGAAGCCCCGGGTGCAGCCCAAAGACGTGACGCTCAACATGGGAGAAAGCGCGCCGGTGCAGGAGGGCAACTGGCACACTGTAGTTCATGACCATTCATCGACGTGGCTTGCCACCTGGATGGAAAACCTGACTGGCAAGCGCAAGTATGTATGGCTGCACGACTCGGCGGCGCTCCGGCAGGAAAACGATCGCGCAAAATATGACAAGGCTAAAAAGCTCGCTGAGCAGGAGGGCAGGGTGCACCGCGAAGTGACAAGGAGGATGATGAAGGGAGGCGACAAGACCGCAACGGTCGCTTATCTTATACTCAAGCTTGCCATGAGGGTGGGCGACGAAAAGGACCCTGACGAGGCCGACACCGTGGGCGCAAGCACGCTCAGGGTGGAACATATCAAATTCCCGCAGACAGGCAGCAATAACCTGATCGAGTTTAACTTTTTGGGTAAAGACAGCGTCCCCTGGCAAAAAACGCTGGAGGTCAATTCCGATGACACAAAGGCGCTTTACGACAATCTGAAAAAGTTCATGCAGGGAAAAAAGCCCGGTGACCCTATATTCGACGGCATCAACTCGCGCAAGGTAAACGGGTTCTTGCAGGAGATAATGCCGGGGCTCACCGCCAAGGTCTTCAGGACCTGCATCGCCACAAGGGTCGTGCAACAAGAGCTGGCAAAGACAAGAATCGAGCGGAGCTCTTCGGAGGCGCAAAAGATTTACGCCGCCAGGAAGGCAAACCTTGAAGCAGCGATAAAGTGCAATCACAAAAAGGGAGTCGACCCCAAGAACCCCGCGGCCAAAAAGGCGATTGAAAAATTCGAAGAGTCGATAGCCAAAAAGAAGGAAGTCATTGCGCAGCTAAAGGCACACATTGCGGCAAAAAAATGGAAGACCGATCTTCAAGGGCAGCGGTTAAAAGAGCGGCTCGAAAAGATGGAAGTGCAGATGAAGCTACAACAGGAGACGCGCGACTATAGCCTTGGCACGTCGCTCCGCAATTACATCGACCCGCGCGTCATGAAGGCCTGGCTCAACTTTGTCGAGCTTGACTGGACAAAGGTCTACACCGCGACGCTACAGCGCAAATTCAGGTGGGTCGAAAGCCACCAGGACAAGAACTTTAGAACGTTCTACCCCGAAATGAAGAATTAGCACATACGGTCACAAGACTTATATCGTTTGCAGCGTTCCTTTTAAGCTTGGAAAGTCATTCTGATGATATCTACATATCCTTGGAAAAATGGAACTAGATTTTTCATTCCAGGGATTCTATTTTTTGTTGTAATTGCCATTATTCCGGCGTCCGCGCAACAGGAAGACTACGCTTCCGAGTCCCTCTTTATGGCGCTTTTTGCAAACGGCGACACGCTTGTCGAATACGACGTCAGCCTGAAAGACCCGCTTGACGAGGAAATAAAGATCAAGCTGTTCGGCGGCACCCACATAAACGACCTGATCGTCGTGGATTACGAGGACGAGCTGGTAAGATACGACATCGGGGATAGCCCGAACGAAATTGTGTTAGACACACCCGGCGTTTCAAACGTCAGGATAAGCTACACGACGCCTGACCTTGCTAACAGGAATCAAGGGATATGGACGTTTTCGTTCAAGGCCACCATTGGCTTTTCGGTAAGGCTTCCACCTGATAGCGTGCTTATCGACCCTGGAGAACCTTTTCCCGCGATCACGAATTTCGGTGGTCAGTCTCTACTGACATTTGACGAACCTGGCGACATTAACGTTAGCTACGCAATAGGAGTACTTGGCACCGAGGATCAGGCAAACATTGCCATCCGGCTCGCTGATACAGCGATCAAAGAAACCCGCATCATCCACACAGACATAATCCTGACTGTCGCAGAGGAGGTTCTCCAGAATGCGACTGTTGCCCGGGACGACAGGAGGTTCAGTGAAGCCGAGGAACTGGC